>JAYVHC010000899.1:0-4487 GCA_043771575.1 Planctomycetia bacterium | reverse complement strand
GCGCGCGGTGTATTGAGTTACTGGTCCAGTGGCGGAGTGTTACGATCGACCGAAGTTTTTAAGCTGCTGGGGATTCCACGTCTTCAAATTCTTCTCGGTGCCGTATTCTTATTCCCCAAAGAATATGGTGAGGCAGAACTGGCCACCAGCAAACTGCGAGAGCATCGCGGATCGCGCGAGACTTGGTCGCGTTGGGTCACATTGCATTGAGAAAATACTTCGTTTAACCGCGTGTGCATCGCCCCGCGAGTCACCCAAAGCGAAGCCCGATGGGCAACGCTGTGAAGCATTTTTTGTCAGTGAAAGTCGTGCGGTTTCGTGACTAAGGTACAGCGCGGTCGCATCCGGCAGATGCGACCCACCGTGGGTCACTCCTGCCGAGAGTGACCTTGTGCAGCCTCAAAATGCTTCACAGCGTTGCCCAATGGGCAACGCGGCTAAATTAAACGAAAGCCAGACATCGCTGAACTAATTTGCGTTCGGGTTGGATCATGATTTAGATTCGCTCGGCTGTTCAGATTTCTGTTCCTTGCTCTGCTCAAGCTGCTTCTCAAGCGTTTCGAGCGATTTGATTGCAAACTCGCGCGCCCAGTTAATATTCTCTGCAAGCGACTGAGACTCTGCGTTGAGCTTGGCAATCTCGATTTTATGTTCTAATATTTTTTCCCGAGGGTTTCGATGTTCCTTTATTTCGATCTCCGCTTTTAGAATTTCAATGCGAGCCGTTACGTCTTTGAGTACGTTGTTCCATATTGCTCGCGTCTTGCTTGCGTTGCGTTTGGCGCTAGAGAGTTCACGATTTGAAACAGCACCCGTTTGGGCCAGTTCCTTTGCCTCAATCGCATTCTCGAGAGCTTCTTCGTAGGCGTAAGCCGCTTCGATGATTGTTGTCGAACTTCGTCCGGAAGGGTCCCCGAAGTTTGAAGGCTTGTTTCCAACAACTTCCAATAGTGCGTCTCCAGTGGCAACTGTAGCATCCACGCTGCCGGCGAGAAGATCATTCCTTTTTACGATTTGATTTGCGGCTGGTTCAAGAGTAGCCGCTGGCGAATCGGTGAATGTATCGTCGCGAACTTCGGGTAGCGTCGGAGCACTTGCAGCGCTGTTCAACTCGGCGGCTGGAAGCGGCTGATTTGAATTTGAGTAAGCCAAACCAAGGCTTGGCGTACTTTGAAGCAAGCTTGGCTGTCCTGCATCGGGCGCGTTAAGCGGATTAAACTGAGACGGCGTCGACGATTGCGGAACCGGATAGAGCGGCGTTGAATTAGGATAGTAACGCGTGGGAGGGCCATAGGGATAGGGCTGGTTAGGGCCACTTGGAGGCACCATTTCATGGAAGTAAGGTTGTGCATTGCCATTGGGCAATGAGTAGTTTGATGGCGCTCTAGGCTGCGCGACGAGTTCACGGTTCCAAGCGAGATCATCCGCAGATTCAAGCAACTCAGCGATGCGACGTTCAGTGATCTCATCTTTGCGTTCGCCCCTTTTCTTGTGCAGTTCTTTGGCTTCTGCCAATTCCGCTTCGAGCTTCTCGACTTGCTTGGCCTGAGCTGCGTGACGCAATTCAAACTGCTTGCTGACGGCCTCGTTCAGTGACTTCCGCAACTCTGACTTTTTTTCACCATTCGCCTGACGCAGTTTGTTTACGAGTTGAACGATATCCTCAGCTGCAGCTCGCTCAGTGGGGCTTGTATACGTACGGCTTACATTAGCAGGGGTTGCATAGGTAACGTTTGGGGAGGGTGAATTCGGGAGCCCGGCTCGAGCATAGCCCGCTGGGGCCTGTGCATAAATCTGGTTCATAGGCGCGATGGGTGCCGTAAGCGTCGTCGCCATACTCAGATTCGCGACTGGGGGAGGATTCGCTGCTGTGGGTTGCGGGTTGTACGGGTTGTACGGGTTGTACGTAGGCGTCCGAGGATCTGTTTGAGCGACAACCTGGTAGGGCACTTGCACGGCACCTTGGTAAGGCGCTGGAGCATCGAAGGGTTGAAGTTGTTGGCTTCGCTGCGGAGTGGCAAAGTTACTTTGCAAATTGCGAGCAATGGCGAATGAGGTTAGGCCGATGCACCCCAAAGCCAACAGGGCTGGCAATAGACGCCGTCGCTTGCGGACAGTTGCCAAGGGGGCGATTGAATCGATTTGCGAATTCTCAATTTGCATTTTGTCTTCCTCGAGGTGTGCCAGTTTCAAGCGCAGGTTCCCCTGGCAGACTTGGCGGGTTTATGAAAAAATCGTCGGTTAGTTCTTGTTTGAGCGATTGGATACTGTCTGCAATGCGTTGGACATCGCTTGACCACCGTTCATCTCCAAAACCCGCCAGGGGCGGCGATCGGCGGTTATTTGAAAAGCTGGCTGATGGATTTCGCAGTCGTTGATGAGCATTCTCGGTCGTGACCTGAATCGTAAAATAGACCGCAAACAGAGCGCAGCCGGCAATAGCAGCTGCCGCGATTGCCTTCAACCATCGAGATTGACTGCTGATCTGACTGGGGAGTGCCAATCGCGAAGGGGCGCGAACATGTGCCAGACAACCTCGCAGCAATTCCGCGGCTTCTTCAGCGGTAGCGATCCGCCGCTCACTTGACTTAGCCAAGAAACGCCCAATCAATCGATCGAGCCAAACCGGCATCGCTTCATTCACTCCATGCACCGCGCGCGGTTTGTCTTCAGTCACGCGGCGAAGCACGGCAAGTGGTGAATCGCCACGCACGGGTGGATGCCCCGTCGCCATTGTGTACAGCACCGCTCCGAGGCTATACAAATCCGAACGCGCGTCGACCGATTCACCGCGAGCCTGTTCGGGGCTCATGTAGTTTGGAGTGCCAGACACCATGCCGCTGGCCGTCATCGAGGCATCGTCGAGCACGCGCGCGAGCCCAAAATCGCTGAGCATGACGCGATGGCCACCTTCATCAATCAGAATATTGCCGGGTTTGATATCGCGATGGATAATCCCCTGCTGATGGGCCGCGATCAACGCTTCCGCGATCTGCAGACCGATCGACAATATTTCCCCGATCGACAGCGGCCCTTCGCGCTCAATGCGTTGCTGCAAACTGCCGCCCCCAACTAGCGGCATGACGATGTACGGCAGCGGACCATTGCAGGTCACCGCATAAATGGGAACAATATTCGGATGAACAACAGCGGCGACAGCTTGAGCCTCACGGAAGAAACGCTGCCGCGCCGTCCCGGTATTAGCCAACATCGGCGATAGCAATTTTACCGCCAGTGGCCGATGGAGTTGTTTATCCCAGACCTTGAGTACCACTCCCATGCCGCCCTGGCCAATCACCGCTTGAACCGAACGACCATCCAGTTTGCCAAGTGTGCCCGGTTCGTCGCTTGGTTCGAGCAAACCAGAAATCCAACTGCTAGTGGAAGCGTTCGGATGTATCCCATCCGAAAAATCTTGACCCGACGCGTTGCTCAGTTCCGTCGAATCAGCTAACACGCTGCGTGTTTCCTGCCACAACTCAACCGTGCCCGCCAACTGATTCAACTCCTCACGGCACGACTCGCACTGATCCAAATGTGCGGTGACTGCGCGTTCGTCGGCTGCACTCAGTTGCGATTCGAGCAACCTCACCAGCCGATCGCTGTAACATGGTCCACCCGCTGCAATCATGATTCCGCCTCCCGATAGGGGACCAATAAGCCCTTGACTCTTGCCAACGTTCGGCAGCGGGCCACATACACCGCTCCGACGCTCATCCCCAGCAGCTTCGCAACCTGCTCTCCCGGTTTTCCCTCCACCGCTGATAACCAAAACGCTTGCCAAGTTTTCGCATTCACCAAATTTCGAACTTGCTCTGCGGCCCATCGAAACTGCTGCCGTCGAGCTTCCAATTCAAATTCTTCGCGGTCATCCTGCGAAACAACATTCGGAACCTGGGATATTCGCTTGGCAAAATCGCTGCCTCCGACAGCCGCCGCTTTGCGGCGCCTGATCAAATCGACGGCTGCATTGCGAGCAATCCGCGCTAACCATCCCCGAAAGCGGCCATCGCGAGTGATGTCGAATGCATGAATCTTGCGGCTGACCGTCAGCAATACTTCCTGAGTCACCTCGCAGGCATCCGCGTCTTGCAGCCCATACTTTCGAGCGATGCGATAGGTCGTCGGTTCATAAATCGCGCAAAATTCCACCCAAGCAGCCGCATCGCCTGCATTGTGCAAGCGAGCGATCAAGCTTTGGCGGGTATCTGGCGTTCGCATCAATTTTCCCACGAGTGTGTCGCGACGCTCTGCCGACGCGATTCCGATCATTCTCGATTGTAAATTCGCGACGGCGGTGAGTCGCTCCACACGAATAAACACGTTACCAGAAATCGAATCCTTACGCGAAATCAGAAAATACTCTGACACTTCTCGCTGATCGCCACCGGGCCAGCACCTCGTTCCAAGGCTCCGCCTTGGAATGCACTGTCTTCGAGGCTCTGCCTCGCGAGTGGGTCAGATTCGCCATCGGCGGGATCGCAAAA
>JAYVHC010000898.1:0-4390 GCA_043771575.1 Planctomycetia bacterium | reverse complement strand
CGCGGCAAATCCGCTGAGTAGCTGGTTGAGGAGTTGGTTAATGCCGCATTTGTCGTCTTCACTACAGCAACGTTCGCTGGCGGAAACTCCACCATGTATTGCTGTAATGGATCGACACCGAATACATACTTCACCTCGAAGTCCCGCATCGAGCCATCGGGAGACTCGGTGTTAACGATGAATTTCTTGCCCTCACGAAACATTCGACTGGTAATGCCATGGTGCGTCAATTGAGCGCTGTCGAAATTCGCGAGGACCGAGTCATCGGTTGCAGGCTGCATCGCCAAGTTGTGATGCGAAGAATTCCACTTTTTTGATTCCTCGGTATGGCATTTGATACAAGTCGCTTGCCCAACATACTTGGCATTGCGAAGGTCAAAGGGTTTCGTGTAATTGATGCATCCAGCGGCGAGTGCGCAAGCAAATACTAGCACAAACTTGAGCGATTTAGCACGCTGCAGTTGTGCCCCCCATTGGGTAACGTTGAGCAGCGTTTTAACGTGGCGGTGTCGAGGAAATCGGCTACCAGTAGATCGATTTCTCCGAAATCGATGGGAGGATGATGCATGCATACAAGCAGTTGCAAAGAGTGACATGCCTCTGGCTGCGCGGCCTAAAACTGCTGCCCAGCGTTGCACGTATTGGCGACCTGTAATTGTGGCAAAAGTAGCGATCATGCGCGACAGTCTTCCATGCCACAGTAGTGCATTTGCTGGGTTTCGATCATCAGCGCTTCACGTTCAAATCGCAAGGCTTAAATCAACGACTTACGGGTGTCGAACCCGCGCGAGTGATCAATGGGCTCTTGGCCTAGCTACTTTTTCAAATCCCAAGCATCCAGCCACTTGGTTTCGACTGGTTGCATGCGATACTCGTCGAGCAAGCGTTGATGCATGTCCTCCAAGTGCCCGGCACCATAGAAGATGCCGATCTTTTTTTTGCCTGCTTTGATTTGCTCGCCGAGCACTTTAAAGGCTTTGGCGTTGCGCTCGGTAATCAAGGTGCTGCGACCGTCCTCGCCTTGCAACGCGGCCATCTGACCATCCATCATTTCGAATTGTTCAGCCAGGGCGACTTTTAGCCCCTTCGATCGATCTTTGGACAACATGGCGGTGAGAACATCCAGGTCATTCGACTTGCCAGCGCCTTGCATGGCGAGTCCTGAGCCGACCGAACGCAAAAGCATTTTAAAAACGCCTTCTTTGCGCTTATTCATGCTGTCGAAAAACTCGTCGGGGCTCATGTCGGCGTGAACAAAGTTCTTGGCTTTGTAGTCGACCTCATCCAACTGGAATGTCAGCTCAAGCATATCTTTCATGCCGACTTGCACCGAGCTAATGGGACTCGACCCTCGCTCATTCGGAGCCGGAACTCCTTGATGCGGGTCCGACACCATTTCGTAGAGCAGCGCGTCATATTCGGTAAAGAGCTTATTCAAGTCCTGATAGTACGATTTTTCGGCGATGTGGACGGCACCAACCAACGACACTTCCACCCCTTCCGCTTCCTTCGTATCGGATTTGTATTTTACGACGGCTGTTTGTAATGCCTGCGGCGTCTTGCCTTCCTTCGAGACTCGCACAAACTTCAGAATTTTTTTCGTGACTGGCTTGGTTTCTGCTTTCTCTTGGGCGCAAAGTGCCAATGGCTGAATCGGAAGCATCAAAAGTGCTCCCAAAAGCGTTGTGGGGAAAATGCGCAGCATGTGCATGAATGCGTCCTTTAATTGAAATCTGGCGGGCCGAAAAAGCGATCTCCTTTTCAACTCTTGAATTCTAGCACGCCAGAACAGTCTTTGGCGACCCGCCACCCTCCGCCGTTAGCAATCGTCAGCCCTCGGCCAGTGCAGTCGCTACCCGCTCGGCAATTATTCGCCCTATTTCCAGCGAAGCGGTTGCCGCAGGGCTGGGCGCGTTGCAAACATGGACCATTCGAGGGGCTGTTACCCACAAAAAGTCATCGATCATGGACCCGTCTGGCGCCAGCGCCTGGGCTCGGACACCCGCTCGGCAGGGCGTCAAATCGTCCGCTCGAATCTCCGGCAGCAATCGTTGCAGGGCTCGGACAAACGCCGACTTGAACAGCGACCGCTGAATTTCACCGATTCCCATTCGCCAATGACGCGCCGCCAACTTCAAAAAACCACCATACGTCAACGACTCGGCTAAATCACCCAACCGTACCTTACCCCAAGAGTAACCTTCACGCGCAAGAGCCAGCACTGCGTTCGGTCCGCATTCGACTTCTCCGCCGATCATGCGCGTAAAGTGAACGCCCAAGAACGGGAACTTTGGATCGGGAACGGGATAAATCAAATTGCGACAAAGATGGCGACGGTCCTTTTTCAGTTCATAGTATTCGCCGCGGAACGGAACAACCTGCGCTGGTGGTCTCAATCCGCTCAGCCGTACTAACCGATCACTGTACAAACCGCCGCAGGTCACCAGAAATCCGGTGGTAAACTGATCAGTGCCGCAGCTGACCGTCACTTGTTGACCCTCACCGCGAATGGCTGTGACCTGTTGTTGCAATTTCACTGAGTGACCGGCTGCAACCAGCAACTCCGACAACTTCGCACATACCGCCGGATAATCAACGATCCCGGCCTCAGGAACATGCAGCCCGCGAATACCTGCTGAATGCGGTTCGAGTTCACGGATTCCGAACGCATCCAACCAATGTGACGTCACTCCGTTTTCAACGCCGCGCTTATAAATGTGCTCCAAGCCTGGCAGCTCAGTTTCGTCAAGAGCGACGATGATTTTGCCGCAAGTTTCGTAGCGCACCTCATGCTCGCGACAAAACTGCTCAAGCGCAGCTTTGCCGCTTCTACAGGTAACCGCTTTCAGCGAACCAGGTTTATAGTAAATGCCCGAATGGAGCACTCCCGAATTGCGCCCCGATTGATGCGTGCCAACGCGACCTTCCTTTTCCAGCAGCATGATCTTGGCGTCAGGGAACTGTTGCATCAATCGCCAAGCCGTGGCTAAGCCGACAATTCCGCCACCGACGATGAGAAAATCAGAGTTGTTTGAAGCTGTCATGAATTGAATTTCATACGGGGTTGCAATCAATCGGGCCATTCATCTCCATCACGCAACGATCTCTTCGGCTACAGATTGTATCGCTACTTGAATCCAGGGTGGGATGCCAAACAACCTTAATCGGCCGGTGGCACCTTACAACACGCACCGAGCGTTCGAAGCGATCCATCGTCACTGCCGCTCAATAGCGCACTGCCCACATAGTAGCTCTCTGGGAATTGTTCGTATTGGCGAAATTTACGACTGCGTAAACCTCTCCGGCTCGATAAACAATAGTGTCGAGGCAAACTTGCTCGGCACCAACACACACGGCCAAACTCCAGCCTCCAACTGGGGCCGTTCCACTTGGCTGCGTGTGGCGAACGATAACCAATCCCAAAACGAAGCGGTTGATCGGCGGTACTCCCCCGCCGGTCAACTTCTTCGATGTCGTAAATAACCCACCTTTACCGGACCTCCGAGAGACTTGGCTGGCTTGAGCTGCATGTAATCTTGTAAATGCAGTGTCTATCAACTTGGTCTCCCGGCGATCCTTGCACGACCGATGCGAGGGTCGAAGTAGGAGGATAAATATGAAAAATCTGTTGGCAAAATTCTACAAGTCATTAATCTGCCGAGTCGCCTGGGCGCTAATCACAACGGCCACTGCGGCCAATGCCCACGATCTTCCGCAGCACTTCCCACACGCTCCGACTGATTGGGGCATGATTCAGCAAGATTGTCTCGGTTACTACGATCGAGCGCAACCTACCGTCCACTCAGATGTTTTTTCCAAAGAACAACTAGTTGAAATTGCAGTCGTACAGCCCGACGCCGGAAATCCTCCTGAACCTCTGGCCATGATTAGCAGCGATCGAGACGGTTCGGCGGAACGTATTGGGCCAGCGCTTTTCGACGGGGTCGACTGCGCGGTTTTAGAGTCCTTTTACCGCTCCGTACCCTCGAATGAGTCAATCGAACTGACGCAAGAGTCAATCGAGCCGACACAAGAATCAGTCGAGCTGACGCAAGAGTCAGCTCCCGAGCCTGCCGCGACGCAATCAGAAACAGCCGAAAGCGAGTATTGGGAGTTCCACAAATCCTTCTACGCTGCCTGTTCGTGCGAGTTTGAGAATCGTCAAGCCAATCAGTCGATCGTGCCTCCACAGTTCATTCTAAAACGTACCTACATCGAAGATCATTTTGCGAACGAGCTGAAACACCTCAAGCCGCTCGTCCTCCGGGAATTGAGTGCGAGCTCCACCGAGCCGCTGGCTATCGCTATTCAAACGCAGCAGGTTCATGACAACCAATTATTGTCAGACGCACTTTCGCAACTCGTTAGCTGGGACTGCGTCGCTCGCAGT
>JAYVHC010000897.1:0-7284 GCA_043771575.1 Planctomycetia bacterium | reverse complement strand
TTGTAACTTGGCGAGCGCTCAAGACTCCCCTCGCCAGGCGATGGGCGAGATCCTCTCCAGCAACAAGTCCCATGGAGAAGAACCAGATTGCGCCTGTCGTGCTCGCCTCATAGATCGGTACGATGGCGGCATGATTGAGTTTGCCCACGATCTGAGCTTCCGAGATGAGCAACTCGGAAAACTCCACCCCACTCCGTGGCACGATGCTCTTGAGAGCGACCAATCGATTGAGCGACAGCTGTTTCGCAAGATACACCACTCCCATACCGCCGCGGCCAATTTCACGAACTATTTCGTAGCCCTCAATCGAAGGAAGTTGCGAATTTGAGGAAAAATAATCTCCTAATCCTGGACAACAAGCAGAGGCTTGAGTTGGCAAGTCTAGTGCATTTTCGGTTTCTTGGTTCGTGTGTATTTTCATTAGCGATGGCTGATAAATTCTGCACAGACTTCTTTTCTGTCGGTGACTGCTTAGTCTCGAATTCCGATACATGTAGGTGCTGTAATGCGGCGCAGACTTGCGATCACCCGGTCGCTATCGTATGGCAGTACGCTTTGTGGCTTTAGAAAGAACTGGGCTGCGGTTGCCAAGCACCGGGATCAAGTCCCAAACGATGATTCGGTTTTCTTCTCCAATGGTTGCGGCAAACTCTGGAAAGTTTCCATGAAGCCCAGATGGCGACAGCGCGACACCGACAACTGGACCAGTATGCACGGGTAGTTCAATTCCTTTCGACTTGTTCTTTGAAGCCTTCCCCAGATCAATTGTCGAAGAAGGTACCTGCATCATTTCCGCCGCATGGGCGACCGAGAATCGTTCTCCGGTTTGAACATCCCAGATGTAAGCGTTGCCTCTATCGTCTCCCATGATCAACCATCTGCCATCTTCCGAAAGTTCGCGTTCCGGTAATCCACTTTGCATCGGCAAGAACGGTATTTCCGTGAAATCACCCGACGTTAAATTCCATATCACAAAGCGATTTTCAACTTCCGCTATCAATACCTCGCCATCGGGACGCTCCGCAAATCGCAACGGTCGACTATTCCGCTCCGCGATGAGAGGTCGTTGCTTGTTTTCCCGCTTAAACTTCTCAATCGCGGTTAGGGAATTTGTTGATTCACCACTGAGCTTCCATGCTGAGAGCCGATACAGTTCCTCCTCATATTGACCATGGCCCACTAACATCCGATCATCGGGTGAAAACGCAAGTGAAGTCACACCTGGTACCCCCTGTCCCGTTCCGACTGCAATCCATGGCTTTTTATGCGGGTACTCTTGGATAAGCGTCATCGTTTTTTCAAGCCGATCAGCTTCGGCAATGTACAACCTGTGAACGGTTCTCTCACGTACACAGAATGCAATCCGAGAGCTCAGGTGAGCGAACGCCATCGCTGTCACTACACCTTCATAGCTCGTGTAGTGGCTGACCGGTTGAATGTTGGCACCGCGAAGTTTGGCCACATCATAGACCTGCAATATCTCGCTTTCAGTTCGGTCTGCACCCGCGGAACCAACCGCAAGAAGTTGCGACCGGCCAATTAAAGGTCGTGAGATTTCCCACGATGACGCGGTTGGAAGCTGAAGTGAGCTTCCGTCGTTTTGCGAAAACAACATCATGCTAGGGACGGCGATTGCGCCTCCGGACTCTGGTAGCGAGAAGATTTCACGCACGTTGATCTCATCCACCGACCATTCGCGCGAGGGCAATTGAGTAACACGATACTCCCAGCTCAGCAAAGCACCATTGTCGCCAACATCCTTAGATGGTTCATCTGCGTTTGTTTGCTCCTTCGGTAGGGAAGGTCTCGCTGCATAGAGGAATCGCTTAGCGAAACGCAGTTTAACGGGCCTGGAGTTCTCAAGGGAGTCAAACCGAAAATTCGTTTGGGCTTCCATCATTGCGTTTTCGTAGCGAACTGTCGCAACGGATTCATCACTCAGTAGTTGCCGCCGCAATTTCGAATTCTTTAGTCTTGCTTGATAGATGTCGGTCAAGGATGACTTGGGGTCGCTCTCAAGCGCCCTCAATCGACTATTGCTCGATTTCGCTTCGGCCACTGCTTTCGCATCGGAACTCAATAGTTCCAGGATCTCACCGGTCTGCTCATCATTCGCATTTCGGCTCAGCAACGCTTCCCGGGCGGCTGCGATACGAACGTCTTCTTTGCTAAGTGATTCTTGCGGCGCTGTGACGGACTGCAGGCTATTGCTTCCCACCAACGTGCCATCCGGAATAGCAGCACCAGCGCGCGGTAGAGTCATCGGAAATCGCCATTCACACAAGACACGATCTGTACCGCAGCTAACAAATCGTCCGGCTTCTTGATTGGGTGCTATGTCACCCACTGGTCCGCTATGTCCCTGAAAACGCGAGATTTCACGAGCATCTCCCAGGCTCCAGGCGCGAATCAATCCGTCTATATCGCCAATCAATACGTACTGCGAATCGGTGGTGAAGCACGCGCTCGCAATGCGATTTTCTGGGTTTCGAAAAATCCTGTCTGGAGCCTCTGACTCGGTCAACCCAGGGCGACGGCCCAGTGTCCAGACTAGAACAGAGTGTTCTGAGTCGTCATATAAAGCCAACAAAGACTTTCCGTTCGGCGAGATCTTTGCTTGAACAATGGGGACATTCATTCCTTGGAAATCTTCCATCGGAACGGCAAGATTGTCGATCGCGCGTAAGGAGAGCTTGCCTGACGCATCGCCAACTAGAACATCCTTTCCATCGTCATGAAAACTCAGGATGGTAATGGCTACATTCGCAATCTTCGTTGCGCTCACGGAAATCAGGGGTTGAGTCGTAAGCTTGTTGTCCGCGTTTGGGACGTCCTTTGCGTCAGCTTGCTTGTCGGCTTTTGCAGAATTAACTGACCAAATCCGAACTTCCCCAGAAATATCGCCTGTCGCGACGAGTTGTGATTGCCTACGCACAGCAATTGCGGTAATCGCTTCGGTGTGGGCCTTCAGCGGTGGTTCGCGATCTTTGCGTGTGATTTGTTCCTGCGCATAGCGGTCGAGTCCTTTTACAGATTCCAAGGAAAAGACTTTTAGCGCACCGTTCTCACTACCGACCGCTAGCTGCAGGCTGTCCTCATCAAAGGCCAGGCAAGTAGGCGATAGTTGGGAGTTGAATAACTTTCGAACTAGCGACTTGCTAGGTACGTCATACACGCCAATCGAATTGTTGTCCCCTGAGTAGGCTACTAAGCTCCCAGCGCCATTGAGTTGGAGTAGATTCGATTTAAGGATAAATCTAGATTGAGGCGGCTGAGTTTGAGTAGGAGCCTCAGAGGGGTCCGATGCAACTGTATTGGCTGGAGACGTTTGCGTAGTTCCAGGAGATTTGCTATTTGGTACAGGAACTGCAGGGATACTGCTTTGCACAAGAGGAACAGTTGACGCAGATTTATCACTTGGGTTTGTTGGCTTCGCAGTTGAAGATGGATTCGAACCAGCGATTGATTCAGCTTCGCCCGCAGCGATCTCCGCGTTTCGTTGTGCTCTTTGCGCAGCTATGCGCATCATCGCGTCCTTGGTGCTCTCACCGCAACCGACCAAGAACACAGATAGAATTAGCGCAAACCCACGCACGTGCACGAATTCGATACGTCTCTTTGCGGATTTGTTTGTACGAAGCACTGTCTGAACCGGTTTTTGATATTGGGGTAGGTGTGTAGAGAGCTATGCGTGTTGGGGCGATTGCCAGTGCATGCACCTACAAGTTGCTATGATTGTCAAAATTCGCATCCGTTGAGCCAACTGCTTAGAAATGGTTGGAATGCACCACCTCCAACCAGCATCGCTCGCCTAAGTTTCAATTCGCCAATTGCATCACGAGCAACATATGCGGATCTTTCAAGTTCACGTCTTGGGATTTGGCAGGCAGACAGCATTGCGTCGAGCGGTAATTGCAAATGCGATGCTCTCAATGGTTCGCGCCGCATGCTTTCTGCTTCACCAAATGTAAGTCTGAGAGCCCTGCAAATCGCATTGGACATATCGGCCAACCCCCAGTCGAGTGTTCGGAACCAAATGCCTTTGGGATGGGCAATTAGTATGTTGGTACGCTGATGCCCAACCTCGATTAGCAAGTCGGCTCGGCTTTCGCGAACGTTGCCTAAAGGTTCATTCGTTATTGCTTGACTACGATTACTTTCGAGTTCGACCAAGTTGATTGCTTGGAGAGCATTCCACAGTGCGAACGGTTCCGGCATCATTCCGGTGACTTTGATCCCTGCTGCTTCTACGAGCGATCTACGAGCGTCGATGTCAGTTTTTTTGGCGGCGACAAGAATACCACTGGGAGAAATACGATCATTTTCACCTTGATCACAAACATGAAGAGCGGTAGCGACCATGTCCATAGGCATAGGGATATTTGCGCGGCCGTCCTGCAAAACAAAATCTTCATGTTTCTTTTTGTCTGCTGTCGGCGGCAGCAATACGAATCGAGTAATTAGTTCTTTGCCTGGAAAATTGATGATTACCGGCTCATCGTCAACTGTCGTACCTGACGAGATCTTTTTCAGTGCCGCAACAACCGCGTCGGAATTAAGCTTGTGCGACCTGCCTTGTCCCTGCTTGCCTTCGATCGCTACTTGAAACGCGCTTTCAATTTGCGCTCGTGGAGGATCACCAACCAGTCGCATACGAACCGCCTTGACACTCGCGCTGCCTACATCGATACCCCATCCAAATTCGTTCGCGTTGCTTGCTCTCTTCGTAAACAGAGACCAAAAGCCTTTAGAGGCTTCCCTGGGTAATAAATCGCCTTTGGGCATCGGACTTTGCACCGCTTGTATTGCCAGCCCCAAAGCGACCATAAACTGAGTCCCGCGACTTGTAATACATTCCGGCTGTGCGCCAGGAAATGTAGCTGGAACCTTGATGGGCACGACCGGTATACCCAACACACCTGACTCTGCCTTCATCCACTCGGGAAACAAATCATTGAATAACGACTTTGAGCGTTTACGGGTTGCGGCAGCGCGAACTTTGAACGCTGCAACCTTATCGTCGCCGGGTGTGAGTTTTTCAAGTCGATCAAGTACGCCTGGTATCAACGGCGTGTAATAAGTGGCTTTAGCCAACAGGAGGCGTAAATAAACCGCCTCTTCAAAGGTATTGAATTTCGATAGAAATTCGTCGTCCCTAAGATTCGGCGGCAATGATTGCAGCATCTGAACAGCCTTTGCGAACTGCCCAGTACTGCCGAGTGCGTCAGCTTTCTTGCGGACCGTTGCGACGATCTCGTCTAGTTGCTTTTTGTATTTACCATTGGTCGGATTGAGGTCCACTATTTGAACTAGATACTTGACCGAATCGCCGTAGCGTTGCTCTGCAAGCGATTTCTTCAATTCCGACTTGCAATCTGAGATTGTTGTTAACTTCTGCTTGGCGACCGCTAGCATCGATGCTAACTCTTCCGTCAAAATCCCTGGGGGGAGTGGCGAAAGCAAAGTCACCAGTTCATTGTCTCGATCCGCTTCCTCATAGCGCTTAGCTCGGCGCTCGATCTTTTTAAGTTCTTCCGTCCAATGCTGCTGCTGCGTTTTGCAATGGCTAATTACTACTGAAGCGCGCTCGGCAATTTTTTGAAAACGATAGTCCTGCGGCTTGACGAACATGGTTGCCAATCGAACTGCGTGATCAAACTGGCCTTCATGGGAAATTGTCTCGCAGCGGTCCAGAAGATTGTTGGCGTCACCGATTTGCTTGTCGAAATGCATACTAAGATCTTTGCCGCAGCCATTGCAAAATTGCTGCGTCAGCAGCACCGATACGCGGCATTCTGGGCAATTCTGCCATAATGGCTGGCCGCATCCGGAGCAAAATTGCACTCCTGGGCTGACCTCTTTGCTACAGTTGCCACAGACCACATCGGTCATACTCGTCGTTGTACTCATCCAAGATTTGCTCCAAGGCAAAGTTCTAGAAACTGGGAATTCTTAGTTTTCCTCTAGCACGTCGAGTTCCACATTGAATTCAAGCAGTTCCTCGTTGGGAATCCCTGGCGTTTCGATGATTAGTTTTCCAGCAGTTTCACGATTGTAGGCCGCCATTGACAAATTCTCCTGCGCTCTGATCTTGATACGATAGGAGATGCCCATACCAATCGCGGTGCTTTCAATCGCTTCAATCGACGCTGATACGCCGTCGATTCCCAATAGGGAAACTTTGGTGTTGGCAGGCATTTTGTCGCCACGAACCCTTGCGATTAGTGTCCATTCTCGCGACGGTGATTTTGTGCGCAGTTTTCCGAGGTCAATTAGTTTTTTGCGCCCATCGGCGATAGCTGGGCCATACAAGCTGAATCTTCTCAAAACCACTGTTTCGACAGGCAGTTCGATCAATAGTGTGCCGTCTTGTTGTAGTGATTTGTACATACCTCTCAGGGACAAGTCCGAGGCAGTGTCCTTGCCGTCGGACGCTGAATCTGAATCGATTGCAGGTGGTCGTACGTAAACTCGTACGTACTCTGTGCGCGGGCCGGCGACTTCCTGAGCTATGGCGGTCATCCGTAAATCAACGCGACTCTTGATTGATATTGGTTGCTCAGGTTTTCGGTCGTTAAATTGCTCCCGTGACTCTTGAGCCTGCGGTTCGGAGATTTTCTTGCATTGAATGTTTTCAGAGCTGGTTTCTATACGATCAATTTCGATTGCATCCCAAATGCTCGAGAACAAAAAGAATTCTTGGCTTCGCGTTTCGTTAGCCATTAGATCACCGAACCCAAGGGCAGAAACCGATGCATCTAAGATCGTTGAAACTGTACCTTCTACCCAGAGTTCTAGCTCGGGCGTCTCGGGAGAATTGGTTGTCAATTTTAGGTATTGAGCGAAATTCCCTGCTTGGTTTGTATCCCACGTAACTTCAATCTCTTGCATTTCATCGGGTTGCAGGATCTTGGCTGTGAAGTTAGTTTCAGTACAGTTGCAGGAAGTTCCGGAACTCCTCACTGCGAGTGGTGCAGTACCCGAGTTTGTTACTTTGAAGATGTGAGTTCCGTTGGCGAATGGAGGCATGATTCCGAAATTAAACATGGCTTCGTGGCACTCAAGTCTTGGCACTTGTGCCGCGTTTGGATCGGCAGTGGGAACTGCAGAAATTCGTCGAAACTCTTTATACGCGTTTTCTTGCCCAGGCCTTGTCCATGGTTTGAGTCGAACGCTTTTGGCGAGGCCAAACATGGCAAAGCAGACCAATGTCATTGGGATCAAACTAAGGAAGAAGGTTTTCATTTTGAATCAATTGATTGTGAACCGAACAAATTGAGCGGT
>JAYVHC010000896.1:0-1522 GCA_043771575.1 Planctomycetia bacterium | reverse complement strand
CTGGCCGACATGCTATCAGCCATAGATGAGATTGCAGCGGCTCATTGCCTGCAGATGCTGGCGATGCAACCGGATGAAGAGTCGATCGACGCATTGGCGGCTGCTTTGACTGAGCAAGCACCCGAACAGTTGCAAGCGGTCGCGATCGCGCTCAGCCCACTGTGGCAGCTTGATGGCAGTTTGCTGGAATTGTTCTTCGACCGCTTAGGCGACGGGTTTTTGCACCCGGCAACAATGTCAGCACTGTTGGACTTGGCAAACTACAGTACGCGCACCGGGAGATTGCCAATTCATCCGTATGCGCGGCGTGTTGACGAATTGCTTAGTCTGCTCGGTAATTTGACTCACCGTTTGAGTTTAATGGAAGAGAACCCGGTTAAGTTCGGTGACGATGTCGAGTCGATCCAAAAGGTACTGGGCGAAAGCGTCGCGTTGACAGTTTCTCTATGCGACGCGCTCGGTCTGATCGGCGACAAGCAAGCTACTGAAAAGCTGAACAAGACATTGGCGCTATCGCATCGACGCCTGCAAACCGAAGCCGCAAGTGCGCTCGCACGCTTGGGCGATGCGACTGGGAAACAACGCTTGATCGAGTTGGCGGAGGATCGCGTAGCGCGACTGCGAGCGGTTACGTACGCGGAAGAGATGGGGTTTGCGGAAGAGATCGCAGCCGATTTGCGATTGCCGCAATCAATGGCTGAAGCGGAGTTGGCCAGTTGGTTAGCATCCGGTGATCGCTTTGGAGTTGCGCCGCATGAAATGGAGTTGTTCGACTCGCGAACGCAGTACTGGCCGAGCTTTGAGGAGCCACGCGATTGCTATTTGTTTCGATACACGTACATCCTGCCGACGGGGCAACTGAGCAATATTGGGATCGCAGGTCCGCTAACAAGCGCCTTCAATTCTGATTTGGCAAACCTGCCGCCGGATGATATCTACGCCGTCTTCGCAGGTTGGCAAGCGGAACATAACGACATCTTTGAAGTCCCCGAAGCCCTGCTGAATCGGGATCAACGCCGCGAAACAGATCGATTGATTCGATCGCTGCAAGAGCGTGAGTGCGAAGTAAAGCAGATTTTGGCTTTGACATTTTTCCTCGGTGAGATTGCTTTGCTGGCCATAATCGAGCACGAAGGAAAACGTATGCATGCGGTGACTGACGGCCACGAATTGCTCTGCTACCCAGCTTCTGATCATCCCACAGCTCTCACACCGGACCTAGTGCTTTCGATATTTCGTGGCAGGAAATTGCTGCGAACTTTCAATCAATAACGTTCGCGATCCGAAACAAGTTAAGCGTCACATCGTTCGCGCATTGCGTAAAGTGCAACGCTTCGTCTAAGTGAGCCGTCGGCGTTAGCCGCGGGTTTCGGAGCAAACGACTCAACCTACTTGGCGTTTGCCAAATGCAAACGACTCACGATCCAGCGAATACGCATTGGACGAACCACAATCAGCCAACGACCAAAACTTCGAGACCCGTGGCTAGCAGGCAAGTCTCTCCGAGACCACTGATAAAATA
>JAYVHC010000895.1:0-1565 GCA_043771575.1 Planctomycetia bacterium | reverse complement strand
TCTAGCCAGTCAGTAGCGATACCGCCTGTGACCTGCGTGCCACACTCAAGTAGATGCCCAGCGACGGTCGCACCTGCCAAGCGATCCCAATCGTGTTGATTCCAGCCGAAGGCATGAACGCAACAGGCAACGACCATGGAAGGATCAGCGACGCGGCCAGTGATTACAATATCTGCTCCTGCCTGCAGCGCTTGGACTATGCCATCACAGCCTAGATAAGCGTTGGCCGTAACGAGGCGCGCTCGAACGTCCGAAAGGGGTTGCTGAGAGTCTAAGTTTTTAAAGAGGATGTTTGATCCATTATCCGCTTGCAGAAGCTGCAGCACATTGTCGCCATGCGCCACACCAATTTTCAACGGCCGACAACCCGCGATCTGCAGAGCAGCGACACAAGCCTGCGCACAGCCAACTGGGTTAAGTCCGCCCGCATTCGCAATCAAACGGCAGCGACCACCCGCGGCCCAGTAGCCAGCCAATCCGCTCACAACAGCCACAAAATCTTGTGCATAGCCTAAGCCGCTGTCTCGCTCACGCTGGATGGCGAGTATGGACATCGAGACTTCGGCCAAATAGTCCAGCGTGAGAAAATCAAGCTCGGGAATTTGCGCCAACAATTCGAGAGCAGCGGCGGGGCGATCACCCCAAAAAGCTTGGGCATTGCCGACTCGAATCATGGTGCTCACACTTCTGCTTTGCAGCCGAAAGGACTAATTAGCGAACTTTGAGGGACTAGCGACAGAGCGGACGCCAGCCATTGGCGAGTTTCGTGTGGAGCGATGATCGCATCGACCCAACCCCGAGCCGCGCCGTAACGAATATCCGTCTGTTCTGTGTAGCGACTGCGAAGCGAATCGCGAAGTTCGCTTATGACTTCATCTGTTAGTTTAGCTCCCATTTTTTCCGCGTCGCGAATTCGCAGTGACAGCATGGTATCAGCTGCTTGATCGCCTCCCATTACTGCGAAGCGTGCATTGGGCCAAGCGAGCATCAAGCTAGGATCGTATGCCCGTCCACACATCGCATAGTTGCCTGCCCCAAATGAGCTTCCCACGATGACGGTGAACTTGGGGACGGTAGCGACGCTCATTGCGTGAACCAACTGTGCGCCCGAGCGAATGATGCCTGACTGCTCGGCCTGTTTGCCAACCATGAATCCTTGTACATCCTGAATAAACACCAAAGGCACACGAGTCTGATTGCAATCCAGTACAAATCGAGCGGCCTTTTCTGCAGCATCTCCATAAAGCACGCCGCCGATCTGAACTTCGCCGTGCGCAGATTTTGATCGGCAACGTTGATTGGCTACGATACCAGTGGGCATCCCATTGATTCGAGCATAGCCAGTGACCACCGTCTTTCCATATTCAGCTTGAAACTCCTGCAAACTATCGGCATCGATAATACAATCAAGCACGTCGCGCATGTCATATTCACCGCGACCGTCGGCGGGCACGAGGCTGTAAACGTCCTCGGCGCTGCGCCTCGGATCACGCCCAGAGTGGTTGGCTGATCGCTCAGGTAGCAAGGCAAGCAACGACCGCAACTGGAGTAGACAGGCCGCGTCA
>JAYVHC010000894.1:0-3261 GCA_043771575.1 Planctomycetia bacterium | reverse complement strand
CGATCTAAATTCCTGTCCGCTGGCAGAGAATGTTCCGACACAGAGAGAAAGTAAAGCGAACACGGTTGCTAGCCCAGGCATTGACTTCGTCAATGTGCCGACCATCCAACGGTTAGCTCGATTCTTGAACGGAAGTTTCAGCATCAGCGAATCCTGCCAAGAGTGACTTCTAACTGTACCGATTATAGCTACTTGAGCAAATCTGCTCACAGATCGATTATTCGTGGAGTCGAGACAAAATAAAAGGCTTCGGCAAATCGAAATCCGAGATTCCGCGAAAATGCACCCCCACTTTTGTGAAATGGTAACGAGTTTGCGGGTCAAAACCACCTCAGCCTGCTCCCACTACTGCGATCCGGCTCAACCAACTCCTTTTTCTCTCAACCTTGGGAATTCCGCGACAGTTACCATTCGCCGGTTCCCACCAACGGATGGAATTTACGGTCGCATCCGGCAGATGCGACCCACTCCGGCAGATGCGACCCAAGGTGGGTCGTTCTTGCCGAGAGTGACCTTGTGCCGCCTCAAAATGCTTCTCAGCGTTGAGTACTCCGCCTACTCCAACTCGCCATTGACTCCCATCTGATGGAAAAAGTGCTCAACTGAATGTTGATTTGCCAGCAACCAGTCGATCGAAGGTTCATTCGCCAAGGCCTTTTTGAGCACTTTTACAGTCGCTTCGCGGTGGATTTCAAACAGGGCTTTGTGGTCGATCTTCTTTAGTTCTGCGACGCTTGGGTCCAGCCAGACGGAGTAGATAATGCCGAGGTCATTCGCTTTGGACTTGTCGATAATCCCTTCGCGCACCGCATCGAGAACACCATGTGCAATACCTGCTTGCACCGTTCCCATGAGAATGTTGGTGTAGCGAGCGCTCGACACGGTCACTTTCGAAACCATGAGCGTCGCAGGCTTGACTTGCACGTCGCTGTTGAGGATCGCAAACACGCGGGTGTGTCCCTTTACTTGATCGCCCAAAAGAGTCGCGAGCGCTGTCCCAACGGGCCCATCGAGTTCACCTATGGCGATTTCTGGCTCTGCACACAAATACGCTTCATTGCCTTCAACCAAGGCTTCTGCCGTCCTCATGCCGATTCGCATTGCTATTTTCCTTTAAAATCACTCGTTAATTGGGTTCGGATAAAAGTGCTTCTGGCGCTTCGCCAACCTGTTTATTGAGGCGGAGGCGGCGTATGAGGCACACTGCGGATGTCCGATATTTGTAGGCATTGTATTGCCAAACGTCAAAAGTAGGAGCAGTGAACCTGAATTTACATAGGGTTACTAAACTGCAGTCGCGTCAACCACAAACTGTGAAGCAATCATTTTGGTCCAGGCGAATTTCGCTACAATCTGCAAACTTAGAACAATTAATATGTCCTTGGAGTCGAGCGGGTGTGGAGCAAGCGGATACCATTCAAAGTCGATATTGCCGGCGTGATCGAAATCATGGGCTCGTCGCTGTACAGTCGGCCAGACACGCCGATTCGTGAATTGATTCAGAACGCGCATGACGCGATCATGCGCAGACGCAATAGCGATTTGGACTACCAAGGCCGGATCGATATCGAGCAGGATGCCGATCGGAATTCGCTGAGTTTTACCGACGACGGCATAGGGCTGTCTCCTGCCGAAGCCGAGGAGTACCTGGGGACGCTCGGTATCGGCATCACCGGTTTGCTCAAAGGCCGCGGTAGTGATGACGCCCGGGCAACGGTCACCGGATCGGGCGATCAACTAATTGGTCAATTCGGAATCGGCTTGTTCAGTTCCTTCATGTTGGCCGAACGTCTTGTGGTTGAAAGCCGACGATCTGACCATGACGAAGGCATCCGTTGGTCGGCTGGTGCTGGAACCGATATTGAGCTGTCGAGTTCGACGCGCGCGCAAACGGGAACTACGGTCACGCTCTTTCTCAAACCGGAATGCCAAGCTTTAGCCGAAAACTCTGAGATGTTGGAAGCCGCGATTAAACAGTTCGCTGACTTCATTCAGATTCCAATCTATGTCAATCGTGCACCGGCGAGAACTAATCTGATCAACGTCGCTTGGTTCAGCCCGACACCGGACGCGGAGTCGATCGAGCTGGACTTGTCGAGCTACTTTCACGAATCGCCGCTCGACGTGATTCCGATTCATATCACCCAACCGGTTCATGTCGAGGGTGCGCTCTACATCTCGCCGCAGCGCACACCAGGCTTCTCAGATGACTCAGTCGTGGCCGCGACGATTCGGCGGATGGTGATTTCTCGCCGCATTCAAGACCTTTTGCCGCCTTGGGCCTCATTTCTGCGCGGAATCCTGGAATTGCCCGATTGCTCGCCCACGGCCAGCCGCGAGGATCTCGTTCGCGACGGAAAATTTCTTGCAGTACGCATTGCTGTTCAAGAAGAAATCTATGCTCACTTCCGCGAGCTTGCCGAGGTACATCCGCAGCGTTTGGAAGCGATCATCAACTGGCACCGCTTCACTATCGCTGGTTCCGCGCTGGAAGAAGCCCCGCTACGTCATCTGCTGCGAGGTTGTTACCGATTCTCGACCAGTCAAGGCGACTTGACCTTCGATCAGATCCTGGGCAAGAGCAAGTCCGATCCGCTCGTCGAAATGGAGGCCGATAATGTCGTGTGGTACAACGCAGATCGACGACAAGAACGCTGGCTGAATGAAGTCTTCAGTGGCAATTCAGCCTTATGTGTCCATGCGTTGCGCAGTTTTGAAGAATCGCTTCTTGCGGCAATGATTGCCGACCTCAGCGATCGAGACGTCGATTTACGTATCGCTAGTCCATCGTCACCGCATTTCGGTGCGTCCGTGCTGGGCATCAAGCGACTGGAGGATGCGCCCCACGAATGGATGGAGTTCTTAGGCGGATCCAACGCTCGCGTCATGATCGCGGACTTTCGCGGCATACAACCTGTAATGGCTTTCTTGAATGAGCGTTATGAGCTCTCCAAGACCTTCGAAGGCCTCAAAAAGGACGGGGATATTCCGCTCGGATTTCAGCGACTGATCGACGCTCATTTCCGTCAAGCACCGGCAGACAAGAACGAAGTCATTCTCAATCGCCACAACAATTTGATCGAGCGAGCGCTCGCTAAAGGTATCAGTAGCCCCCTCGCAAACGTCGTCCGGTTAGTAGTGCATGGCGCGCTCCATTCGGCTGGCGCGACGCTAGATTCGACTGTGCAAGAAATTCAGAAAGATGATTTGGACTGGATCGCCCGAGCACTGTGGGAATCGAAGTAGCCATCGCGCTATGAA
>JAYVHC010000893.1:0-3282 GCA_043771575.1 Planctomycetia bacterium | reverse complement strand
CGAAAAGGGGTCTGACCCTCTTTGGCAACGACAAAAACGCCTTGAAATGGTGTTGCCTCCAAAGGGTCAGACCCCTTTTCGGACAGGCTCTTAGACTATTTATTTGGCCAGGGGACGCTGAAGTCGCTCTTCACGGCAACATCGCCATAACGATGCACTTCGTCGCAAATCTGCTTGAGTACCATCTCAAGGTCGCCGCCAGCACGCTGGAATCGATCGGGGTTGATCGCCAGCGGAGCACCGATGACCACCAGCGGCGCACCGAAACTGGGCGTTTGAATGGCTTGATCGATTGAAAGTCCACCGACGGCTTGGACCGGCGCCGAGACCGCCTCGACGACTTCTCGCAATTGATCGAGCGGTGTGGGAGCCTTCTCCCCACGCGCTGCGATTCCGCGGCGTTCGTCGTAACCAATATGATGAATGACCACGCCACAGCCGAGTTCTTCCAGCAACCGCGCACCGGCGACCATGTCAGGACATCCCAAGTTGTCGCCCATCACGCCGATCCCATAATCGCGACCTGCTTGGCAGACCACTCGTAGCGTTTCTTCATGTGCGCGCGCCATCACGACCACAAAGTTCGCTCCCGCCTTGGCCATCATCTCAGCTTCGAGATAGCCTCCGTCCATGGTCTTCAGGTCTGCGATGATCGGCGTCTCTGGAAACCGAGCTCGCAGTTCTCGCACCGCTCGCAGCCCTTCCGCCAAAATCAACGGCGTGCCAGCTTCCAACCAATCCACGCCAGCTCGCAGAGCCATCTCAGCGGTTTCGACGGCTTCCTGAATCGTGGTCACATCGAGCGATATTTGAACTACCGATTTCATTCTTGAAGTTTGTTTCTTGGGTAAAAGAAGTTGCTAGCATAACTTTCTGCGATGATTCCATCGACAACCCGCGTGTTCAGTACATAACACGAGAGAACAATGCCGATTTTACAATGGATGAATCGCCGCTGGTGGGAACACATGATAGCAAATCCATGTCGCTTTGTTCTACTTGCCAGGGGAGCGTGAATTCGAGTACACAGTAGTCGTCGATCTCGATCAGTTTTTTGGAGAACCATGGATGGCTCGCTCCCTGACAACACGTTTTGCTCTGCTTAACATTGCTCCAGCGTCCGCGCTTTGCTTGGGTGCGTTGGCTTTGGCTGGCGTCGCGGTGGGATGCCGCGGCTACCAGTACGGACACTTGATCAAAAACGGCCAACCCGATTTGGTCGGCAGCCACTCGGCGGGTGCGGAAGTATTCAATCCGCTCATCGATGAGACTGTCGCGAAATTGCTGGGCAGAATTGAATCGTCTGGCCAACACGGATTGGTTAGCCCCGATGGAATGCCAATCAAACCGGTCATCTGTTTTGTCGGCGTGGAAAACAAGAGTGCCGAAGAACTTGGCGACTTCAAAGATCAGATCTATGAGCAAATCGATGCAAAGATTAGCGGTGCAGAGTCATTTCGCACGATCAGTCGGCGCGTAGTGGAAGCCGGACTCCAACAGACTCGGTTGCGTCCAGATGCGTTGATCATCCCGGATAACATGACCTTGTTCTGCTCCGTACTGCAGCGAGATGGCCAACCCGTCGACTACTTGTTGTATGCCAAGCTGACCAGCGGTACGACGGAACGTAACAAATCTTCCCAGCGAGATTACCTACTAACACTCGAGCTGATCGACACGCATAGCGCCGACTCTCTCAAGGAGCAAGCCTCGATTAGTAAAGGCTATCACGCGTCTTACTTGGGCAAAGCGGTCAATTACAACCCGTTCAAGGCTTGGAAGTAATTGCAGTGCCCGCCACAGGTGGTCCAGTTGCAGCCTGTTGTCTAACTATGATTCTCGGAGCGATCGCGAGCTGCGGTTGCTCCACGCACGCTCAACGTCTTCAACAGCCACGACAGCTCTTCTATTCCAACCAGCTCGATCAGGCACATGAGCAGTTCGACAAGCTGTCCGAGAAGAAACGTCGCAGCGATAGTTCCGTCGTCCAGCTCGATCTCGCCATGATTGAACTCGTCAGCGGTCAACCGCGAGCCTGTGAACAGCGACTGCGCGATATTCGCGATCGCTGGGATCACCTTGAGCAGGATAGCGCTCTTGAATCTGCTACTTCGCTGCTGACCGACGATCAACGCAAAGCGTACAGCGGCGAAGATTATGAAAAGCTGCTCTTGCGAGTTTTCTTGACCCTTTCCAGTTTGATGCAAGACGGAGTGGACGCCGAAAGTTACACGCTTCAAACGATCGACAAGACCGAAGACCTCCGCGAGAAGGCGAAAACGAAGTGGGGCGACGGTGTACTCGAGTCTTATCATGTACCGCCCATCGCACCCTACATGCGCGGCGTGCTGCGCGAGGCGACGATGTCAAACTACGACGACGCGCTCAGGGCTTATCAGACCACAGAATCACTGCTGCCAGGCGCTCCGTTTGTGCTGGCCGATATCGAACGTGTGACTAGCGGCGTTCACAGTAACCCGGGACACGGCGTGGTGTATGTGCTGAGCATGATTGGCCGCGGACCCTACAAAACAGAGGTTGCCGCCGAAGCCACCAGTGACGCGTTACTTATCGCCGATCGCATCGTTTCAGCGATTGGTCAATACAGTGTGCCACCGACGCTGGCTCCTATCAAAGTTCCCGCGATTGTCAGCTCACCCATGCCTTTCGATGTAATCGGCGTGCGTGTCGACGGCGTTCCAACCAGCACCACCTTGCCACTTACGGATCTCCATGCGCTCGCACACCTGACCTTCAATGCCAAGTTGCCCGAAATCATGGCGCGCTCCGTCGCACGGCGCGTCATCAAGAAAGGTGCCATGTACGTCGCGAAGGATCAACTCAACGCCGCACCGATCGCGTCGCTGGCGATGGACGGACTGGGCGTTGCTTGGGAAGCCACCGAATCGGCGGATACACGCTGTTGGGGACTGCTGCCACGTGAGATTCAAGTCTCGCGACTCGAACTCCCGAGCGGCACGCATACACTCGACTTAGAACCGGTTGCCAATGAGCGCCCTTGCGGCCGCCCGACATCCTGCACGGTTCGAGTTGAAGACGGGCGCAACACCTACGTGCTAGGTTATTGGCCAGATCTACAACCCATCGGACAAGTACTGGTTAACAATCCCTAAGTGGGGTAAGCATCCTGCTTGCCAGAATTATTAAGCATCCTGCTTGCCAGTATCATCAAGCAAAAGCAAACGCAAGCTGGAAGCTTACGCCACTAGGACCTGTAACACGACTTCAGCCAACTCAAGTTGCGATACACGACCTCAATTG
>JAYVHC010000892.1:0-2459 GCA_043771575.1 Planctomycetia bacterium | reverse complement strand
CTTGTGGTTACGCACATCCTTGCTCTTTGAATTCAAAACCCCTTTTTTATGCGCCGCCTGGAAAGTCAAATTTCAGTTGTGGATCTGGCACTTTCTGGCTGAATTCCTGATACAGCAGACTCGGTTGAATGTCATGATTGTTCTGGTACTTGCCAGAACTGTACTCACGCACATCGCCGTGCAGCAAGTGATAGAAAATCTGACAGATACGAGTCCCCGCATAAATACGAATCGGTTGGACCGCGAACATCTCCAAGGTCCAGTATCCGCAAAAACCTGCGTCACCGAAACCCGCTGTGACGTGAACGAACAAACCCAAACGACCGATCGAAGAACGTCCTTCGATCATCGGCACCAAGTTATGTGTCTCAGTACGCTCTACAGTGCGTCCCAAGTAGACTTGATTTGGACTAAGCACTAAACCCGATGGCGGAATCTCAATTCGTCGGTATCGATTCGGAACTTTGAGATCAAGCACAACTTCTTCGTAGACCAGCAATTCGTTGTGCAGTGACAGATCATAACTGTTCGGGTTCAGGTGCTTAGGATCGAACGGATCCAGAATGATATCGCTACCTATCCGTGCGTGTATTTCTTCGCCTGATAGTATCATGAGTCGATTTCTGCTGGTCGAGGAGTTGTATCCGGTACCTTGGGCCTCTGCCCGCAGTGAACTTGGATGAACAAGATAGCGTTTTTTCCGCCCAGTTCACAGTAGCAAGGCCGCCCAACTAGGACGGTTTTGCGCTCGCAGGGCATGGCTCGCACACTGCCGTGTCATTCTCGGCAAGCTCGGCCCAAGGTGGGTCGCATCTGCCGGATGCGACCATGAACTACCTGCAGTCTAAAAACGCTCGAATTAACTGACTAAGATCCTTCACAGCGCTGCCGGGCACGGCTCGCATCGCTAGGTCACTCTCGGCAATAGTGAAACGGTAGGTCGCACCTAGTGGCTCATTTGTCGTCCAGCAGCTCGACCGCTTGGAATTTCTGCCCTTCAAGCATCGCGAGACTTGCGCCTCCTCCCGTGCTGACGTGGGTTACTTGATCGGCAAAACCGAGTTGCTCGATCGCCGCTGCACTGTCGCCACCGCCGATGATGCTCGTGGCGTCGCTATCGGCGATTGCATTCGCGACCGTCTTGGTACCCGCATCGAAAGGCGGCATTTCAAATACACCCATCGGACCATTCCAAACCACCGTCCTGGCACTCTTCAACAACTCAGCGTACTGCCTGGCGGTCTCAGGCCCAATGTCAAAGCCGTCCCAGCCGTCAGGGATCTCGCCGGCCTTGACCACTTGTTTATTGCAATTTGACGCGAAGGCATCCCCGCAATGGGTGTCTACCGGCAACATCAACTTCGAACCACCCTTGGCGATCAATTCTTTGGCCAACTCAACCTTATCCAAGTCCACGCGACTGCCTCCGACTTTGCCGCCGCGGGCCAACGAAAACGTGTAAGCCATGGCGCCACCGATCAGCACATAATCGCAAATGCCGAGCAGATTGTTGATCACTTTGATCTTGTCGCTAACTTTTGCGCCACCCAGAATTGCGATAAACGGTCGTTGCGGGTTCGCCAGCGTATCGCTCAAGTATTGAATTTCCTTAGCAACCAGGAAACCGACCACTTTTGGCTTGTTACCCATGGCTTGGGGAACCGCGACCATCGAAGCGTCGGTGCGATGGCAAGTTCCAAAAGCATCGTTGCAATAAATATCTGCCCAGCCAGCCAGTGTGCCTGCGTACTGAACATCGCCAGCTTTCTCACCTGCGTTGAAGCGCACATTCTCCAGCACCACGACTTCTCCGTCCCTTAGCGACTCGATTTTGCTGGCAGCCTCAGCGCCTACCGTGTCCGCAGCGAACGCCACCGGCTTGCCCAGCAACTCCGCCAATCTTATAGCGGTCGGCTTCAGCGTCAGACTTGGCTCCGGCCCTTTCGGTTGCCCTAAGTGGCTCATTAATACCAGCCGCCCTCCACGGTTCAAAACCGATTCGATCGAGGGCAGAGCCATGCGAATACGGCGATCGTCGGTGATTGCGCCTGTATCATCTTGCGGGACGTTAAAGTCGACACGCATCAAAACCACTTTGCCTTTGGGATCGATGTCTGCAATTGTCTTTTTAGCCATATTAGTTCTTCTATAAAAAGGGACTGTCCGTAGGTGTGAGCCTGCCATGGGTGTTAAAGCTGCTACCACTCTAAACATCCTTAAATCGTGCGATCAATCATTATCGGGAGGGCGACGCTCCTGCGGAGCTCTTCGGGGCCGCGATTGGACGTCCGCCAGCGCTGGGAGCTGATCTCGCTGCCGAAAAAAGCTCGGCAGGAGCCTCGCTCTCCCGAGTTGTTTTTGTCGAACCGCTATGTCGCTAACGAATGCTGTTAAGTCAGTGGTCTCCTCGAGACACGCAACAACCGCGATAAACTCGCGGTGTCCGTCTCGGTGTCCGT
>JAYVHC010000891.1:0-2530 GCA_043771575.1 Planctomycetia bacterium | reverse complement strand
TTGGCCGCGAAATCGATTCGGTAACGGGTCGCAAAATTTCCGATGTCATTCAAACAGATGCCGCTATCAATCCAGGCAACAGTGGTGGGCCGCTACTCGATAGTGCAGGACGCCTAATCGGCATCACCACCGCCATCTACAGTCCATCTGGGGCTTACGCGGGAATCGGTTTTGCCATTCCCGTAGACATTGTGCGCCGCTACGTTCCAGAATTGATCCAATACGGTCGATTGATTCAACCCACGCTCGGCATCACCATCGCCCGCGGTGACCAGTTCGATGTGGGTGGAATCTTGGTAGTGAGCGTTGAACCTCAGAGCTCAGCCGAAGAAGCGGGATTGCGTCCTACCATGCAGGACCGCTATGGACGCATCATCCTGGGCGACATCATCTCCGCCGTAAACAAGCAGAAGGTGCGCACTCCCGACGATTTTCTGACGCTTCTAGAGAAGTATAAAATCGGAGAGTTTGTTACTTTGACGGTCCTCCGCGGTCGAACCCAGACCGACCTGAAAGTAAAGCTGGTCGAGCGACTGTGAGTCCAGCCAAAACTGCATTGAGAGAATCGATACAAGCCGCTTGGTACTCTCGCCACAGTCGACCGCCTGCAAGCGGAATGGCTTGATTGATTTCGATTTCAATCCCCGCATAACAATCCGCAGAAACGAGTTTACGCAACGTCGTTGTGAGCCCATCTGTGTTGCCGCGGTACGGGTAATTTAATCGCACTCGTGGTTCCAGCTTCGACTCACGCAGCGATGCGCGCCAGTGACTGCTGAACTCCGATTCCCATCTACTGGCTGGATCGTAAAGCAAGCTGACATCGGCATTGCGAACTGTGCCGTGTAACTGTGGCGTAAAACTATGTACACCCACGTGGAAAACGCGTTTGCCTGAGGCGACCGCCTGCTTGACCGAATCGATGATCTGCTGGCGATGCGGGGTGTGAAAAATTTCCAGCATCCTTTGCTTCTCAGCCAACGGCAGATCGCGCGTGATCTCAGAAAACACGCTGCGATGATGGGGGCTGCGATTGAGGTCAACCAGCAAACGTGTCACCGTGGCCAAATGCAATTCACATGCGAGCTCCCGCTGCCAAAGTTCCGCCAACTGCTTCGTGCCCGGATCCCAACCGCGATGCGTCTGAAGTAGTTCGCGATGGGGTGCGAACAACTGACGATACTCCTCCGGCACTTTGTTGCCGCCGTGTTCACAGCTCAGCAGTACAGTCAGCGGACGAAGTTTCATGCAACAACCAAGCTGAAGAAAAAGTCGTCAGCGAGGACGATTGCGCCGCTGGAAACACCATTGCCTGAAGAAGCCAGGGTACTTTGCGCTCCGATTTTCTGTCTGGTCATGCTTCCTCGCTGACGCGTCAGGTTACGATAGCTTCTACGCAATGGTGCAGATGGGCTTATTTCGCAGCCTGGCAGTGCATGCACTTTCAAGTCGAGTATGAGCCCGCTGGCGTCCTGGCGATGCTTTCGCGTATGCTGCTTCCAGACCAGTTCTAATTTAGCTGATTTGAAAAATCATGAAACCCAACGTGGAAACCCCATCCCTTGTGCGTCCGACCCCCTCACCACTGCGCCGAGCCATTTTGCGAGGCTGTGCGATCATCGCGCCACCCTTGATCACGCTGCTGCTGCTGATTTGGATCGCAACGGCGGTGGAAGATTACGTTTTGCGACCGCTTGAGAAAGCCGGCCGAACGATGCTGGTTTGGGCCGCGCAGGACATCTTGGAAGCGCCCCCAGAAGGTGCCGAACTGGTCGCGGTAGACAATCCAGCCCTGGGTTTTAAATTCGCGGGAAAGAATTATGTGCAACCACCCTCACATCGCAGGTTCATCCCTGAATTCGTACTAGTGTACGTCAATAACAATGTTGACTACCTTCCCAGCGACATGCAGGACCCCAAGACTTCCATCGCGTATTATCACGCTTACGTCCGCATGCAATACATGCCGCGCTGGATCACCTTTCCGCTACTGCTGCTCGTCTTGTTCAGCACTCTGTTTTTTGTTGGACGCTTCCTCGCCGCTGGCGTGGGTAGGATTTTCGTAAATCTTTTCGAACGCGCAATCACGTCGCTACCAGTGGTTCGAAATCTCTATTCGTCGGTAAAACAAATGACCGACTTTGTACTTACTGAACGCGATATTGGCTTCACGCGTGTCGTTGCTGTCGAGTATCCTCGGCCAGGTATTTGGGTGCTAGCGTTTGTCACCAGCGAATCGATGCCAACTCTGGAACGGGCCACCGGAGAAGAGATCTCGGCGCTATTCCTACCCACTTCGCCGATGCCCATGGCTGGCTTCAGTGTCAATTGCCGCAAACGCGACCTGATCGATCTCGACATGACGATCGATCAAGCCGTTCAGTACATCGTCAGTTGCGGAGTTGTCTGCCCACCTCCAGTGACCCTGCAGTCCACCGCAGCTCCTCGGATCGAACCCATTATCTAGCGATTGACAATGCACTTAGCCTGTTTGCATTCCGGTGAAAATAAACTGATCGATCGCGTCTTG
>JAYVHC010000890.1:0-2698 GCA_043771575.1 Planctomycetia bacterium | reverse complement strand
ACAGACTGTCGTAGCTACGTTCGCCAGAACGTGGCTGTAACTCAAAGCGGTTCACCACGTTCTGGCGAACGTAGCTACGCGCCATGAATAATCCGGGTTGAATGATCGGAAAGACCTGGGTTAGTGCCAGGAGTATCGCACCGAAGATTAATTTTCTGGCTGAAACGGGGCGCACGCAACACAAAAACCAGCCAGCTACCAAAAACCACATCGCGGCAAAGAAGATACCGATCCGACCATGATCCTGAGTAATACCCCAACCGAACAGTGCGGCCAGAAACATATTACATGCTTGAACTATTGGCCACGCGATCAATGCGAAGTAATCAAACGAGCGCGGGACTGCGTGGTGGTCGACTAAAGCTTCGATGGTTTCCGGTGGCTGGTAGGGATTAACGTTGGCTGTCATCAGAAAGGCTGTTGTCCAAAGGGCCTGAAACAAAAACACGCAAACCGGCGGCAGTGCATGCCAAGGTCAGACTAAACCTTCCTAACCATAATTCGATTGCCTTCGCGGCGGATGACTTCAACTGGAGTGCCGGGGTCGAGGTAATCGCCCTCGGTGACGACGTCAACCAACTGCTTGTTAAATAGGACTTTCCCGGAAGGTCGTAGGACCGATTCAGCGACCCCGACTTCGCCGACGTTGGGCAAAACTAAGTCAGCCGTTAACGTGCTTGCAAGCAAATCGGTTCCAGCGGCCCCCGGCGACCCATCAACACCCGGCGTACGCAATTGAAATCGCTTCAATCCCGGTAGCGAATCAAGCAACAGGAGCTGTGCGAAAAACAAAATGCCGACCACCGCAACCGAGCCCAGAACAATCAATGAATTCGTCTGAAATTGCTGCCATTGAATTTGCGTGTTGGGAAGAACAAAGTCCTGCGTGGCCATGATCAGCGACAGTAGGATCAACAGGACACCTGAGATTCCGAAGACGCCAAAGCCGGGTAGCAAAAAGATTTCGGCCACCATGCATAACACGCCGAGCACAAAAATCAGAACCTCCAACCAGCCCGACGTTCCGCCCAGCGCGTGGCTCCAGAAGAAAACAGTAAAACATGCTAGCGATGTGAGCCCCGCGAAGCTAATCCCTGGCGCTGCCAGTTCGATGTACAGCGCAATCAAGGCAATAAACAATAGCAGTCCGCTGAGCCAGGGACGATTGAGTAAATAAACCGTGCGGTCGATCCAATGGATGTGAGTTTCGATTTGGCTGTCAAAAGTTAACGCAGCCAGCATTTCGCTCTCGGATTCGTAGGTTGCATCGGCTAGTTTCAGCTCGAACGCACGTGTTCCGTTGACTGTCAAGAAACGATTCTCGCCCGCCTCGGGGATGCTCGCACCGATTTCGAAATCCGCTTTATTATCCCCAAGTTTCGAAATCTGCTCCTCGGAGAGATACTGCGTCGCGCCCGTCACTTTGTTCTGGACAACAAAGACCTTGAGCGAGCGATCTGCCATTGAGCTGGCCAGAGCACTAGGACGGCCTTTTGCCTCCGCCAGTTCGCGCATCGCAACATGTAAATAGCTGACTCGTTTTTCTTCCACGTGTTCAAACATTCCATCCGGTCCCAATACGATCGGGCCGGCATCACCGATGAGCGCCCGGGGACGCATATAGATTCGGTCGCATCCCAAAGCGATAACTGCACCACCACTAATCGCTTCTTCTGGGATGTAAGCAATCGTCGTCGCCCAATCAATCGCGCTCAATCGTCGGGCTAGCTGCACCGACTCGTCCAGCAGCCCACCGGGACTGGTTAGACGAAGGATGATCAGATCCACCCCCGAACGCTGTGCGCGGTCCAAGCGATTGTTGAGATAAGCGTGCTGCGATCCGAAAATCGGACCATCAAAATCGATGATCATCACACGCTGATACTGTTCTAACAGTTCCCGATCGATGTCGGGCAACGCCGCCTCTTCAGCTTTGACCGTATCCCGCCCTGCCGCCTGAGGTGAAGCGTTGCTCAGCGGTTCCGTCGGGTTTTCTTGTGCAAAAAGACTCCCTACCGTGACAGCGACCCAAACCGCACTGCACAGTCCGAACACTCCTCTTCGAGAGCGGTTGTTCCAGTTGTGCCACATGTTTTTTCAGCTAATTGGTGTGTTTCGAGTAAATGCATCATAGCCCGACGCGCGGCACATGGGAATTTTCAATGAGGCAGCCCATTGCCGAACATTGACTTTTTCTGCCTGGGCGATGCGGCCCCATGTCCGCCATTCGAATTTGCGTAACTTCTCATTGTAACATTCCTGCCGCGGGTGGGGCGAATCCATTTCGTTGCGCGGGCGGCCCAAAATATCGCTTGGGTACTGCAGTGGGCTTACGATTCGGCTTTCGCGGAGCGGGAATCTCGTTATACTCGGGGCTGGACTAAAAAGCCCTTTCTTATTATAGGCTGAATACAAAACATGGGTGATCATTGGAAATCACTTGCACAGAAACTAGGTGCACCGGGTGTGGACGACCCGACGACGTCCATTTCCGAATCCGCTTCGGCAACTGAGACAGCAGCGTTCACGCGTGAATCCGAGCCGACAAAACCTGTCGAGCCGCTCGCGGAAATCATGACGCCAGCTCCCGAACCTGAAGTTGTTGGCGAGAAACCTCGCAAGCGCTCGTCGTGGGAATCGCTCGCGTCGATGTTCAACATTCAACTGGACCGCACGCCCCCTGAACCGCCGGCTCCGG
>JAYVHC010000889.1:0-2558 GCA_043771575.1 Planctomycetia bacterium | reverse complement strand
TAGATGATTGAGTTGTCAAGGAACAATTTGCCTCTGCCATCAACTCCATTCGACGCCCAGCGACAAGCGAACATTGTAACTGCTCTCGCTTAGTCGAGTAGCCACCCTTTCAGTTTGCCATAGGTGAAAATCTATGGCATCAGCCAAGCATTCTCGCAATCAGCAGTTCGTCTTGGCTGATGTAATCGAGGACGCCGATTCGTCCGCTCCATGTCGTTTTAACTGGCGGAGCTACCAAAGTGTTCGGCACAAACAGTGCCACATACAAATCCCGATCGTTATCGTAGGTTTCCAGCCATACACCCGGCTCTTCTGGAAGATGGTTCGTCTTTGGCGCGATTAACTCAGCCTCGATTTCGAACGTTACCCTAAACTCGTGCTCGCGAATCGCCACCAGCACCAGGCTTAATCGATCCGCATCGGTCGATCCCTGGAGCTGCTCCAGCACTTGATCAAACCACTCCTCATCAGCCGATCGTGCCTGATCTGCTTCCAGCCGACCAGATTCAACGCCCGCTTGTTCGCTTGGTTCGACGATCATCGTAAAAGTTTCGGTCCAGTCAGGCCACTTCGGAATGTCGACTCGCAACTCAACCGTCCAAACGACTTCATTGTCGATTAGCTTCATCGACGGCGCGGCGTTGGCCGGCACCTTGATCTCAAAATCAAAACTCTGCAACTGCCCCGCCGTTAGCCGCTGCGTACCTGCCAACTCACCTACCTGCTGCGACAACTCGATCTTATGCGACTTACGGTTGCTGCCCGATCCAGAAGAACAATTCTCTGCACCTGTGAATTTATATTGGATGGAGTTGATGTTCACGCTTCGCTTAGGTGTGAAGCTCAAATGGCCACGCACTACACCGCCAGCCTTGACGCGCCGGGGCTCCAGCTTGGTCTCGATCGAACCCGTCATTTGCTTTGGCAGAAAGGATTTGAAGAACCAGACGATAACTGCCACGACAGCGATGATCGGGATCAGCCATAAAAACGCGACCGCGAAGACTAGTAAAATTAAACCTAGTAAAACCCAACCGATCGGGCCGCAACCGCTGGCCGATTGCTTTCTCGATGGCTGCACATCGGCTGGCGATGTCGTCACCACGACCGGAATCTCGACAGTCGCTTTCGGGTCCGTCGCCCAAGCCAACTTGGCGCGCGCCTCGACATAATGGCTCACATTCAAGTGCGTTCCAAAATAGGTCGGTGGCCAACTGGCAGTGGCTAACTTGAAGCCATACTTGTACTCTTGACCGGCTTGCCAGGCACCCTGAAAGACAACTTCTTCCGCGCCTAATCCTGAATCGACGTTGCCGCGTCCATGCGTGGTCCAACGCGTGCAAACCGTTAGCCCTTTGCAATTTGTATCCTTATCGCAACGAACAATAACTGTCCCCGTTAGGACTTCGCCACCGACGCGTATCTTCTTCGGCTCATCCAATTGGATCTTTAGATTGCAGGCGGCCAAGATGATTGCTCCGAAATACAGAGTTGAAATCGTTCATACAAAAAGTGCTCAATGCGCCGCAGATTGGAACCCAACTGCTTCAATAATTGCTCAGCGAATTCCTCATCGATCAAAGGTATCGGCAAGCCTTCGTCCACGCGACTGGCTTCAACACGGCGATTCAGAATTTTTGCGAGCAAGGCAGGTTCTTTGGGCTGCTCCACATTTACATTCTGCACACAAAAACCCGCCCGCCGCAGACGCCAAGAATAGTCCACATGCGTTCCAATGACGATGGGGCCAGCACCACGCAACAATTGCAAGTGCTGTCGCCATCCCATGCGATTCGCTTCATCCACCAGCAGCGGCCTTTGACGGGGCAGGACAGGTCGGCGGCCCGTTTCGGGATAGTAGACGTAAGCCGCACTCGCTAACCGTTTCTCTATCGCCAACAAATGCGTCGTCTTGCCAAAGCCGCAGTCGCCAAAAAACTGTATCGCCGTTCGCGAGTCAGTCAGCGCGGCCAGCCACGCATCCATATCCTCAACTACCGCCAACTCAGCTCGCTCGGCCCGCGTCAGTTCGCCAAACGGATTGCGGTACAGGTTATGAATTGAGAAAGGTGATTGCATCGTTCGCTTCACTTCTTTCGAAGCGCGGGCGCCACGCGCGCTTGCGGCACTTGATAATTTCCAATCAAGCACAATCCACTCGCCTCGCAATCTGCGACGACGTAATTCTTATGGTAAACGTAATTCGCGGGCTCTACATGCAAAATTCCTGACAAAAGAACATGCCCGGAGAGGGTCAGCCCGCCGCTGTAAACATCTTTGTTCGCACTTTGACCTACGAAAACACCTGTCGGGAGAGCGAGGCTCCTGCCGAGCTTGTAGTGGGCAGCCGCTAGGCCATCCCTGCTTGTGAACGTCCAGCGGCGGCCCGATGAAGGCTCCGCAGGAGCGTCGCTCTCCCGTTTATCGCTATTCACATGGCAAAGATGTTTACAGCGGTGGGGTCAGACCCCTTTTGAGACAAAGCCTAGTGCTTGCTACCCAGGGCTTTCTTCGTACCCTCAACTGCCAGCAGTGCCGCTGCGCCAAACAACAACCCG
>JAYVHC010000888.1:0-3596 GCA_043771575.1 Planctomycetia bacterium | reverse complement strand
CACTGGTAAGTCCAGAAACATTCTTTGGCGTGAGGCTATCGATTAGGGTGCCATCCCCAAGCTGACCAGAGGCGTTGCTTCCCCAACATTTCACAGCGCCTGCGCCGGTCAGCGCACACGAGTAGTTAAACCCGACAGAGATTTTCGCTTGCAATGCGCTTGCTCCTGTAGAACCATACTCAACAATAGCTTGAACGACACCGACACCGCGTGCGTTATCGTCAGTGTTGTTCCAGGCCCCTGGAGAAACGATACCGGTATACATATTGGCGAAAACATCTGTGCTCGGAGTATTCGGCTCATTGGGTGCCCAATTGGTGTAGTTATCCGTTGCGCCACTGCTCCAAGACCACGTACCGTTGGGGGCATTCAGGCCAATCCAAAATCCGAACTGCGAGTTGGCTAATGGTCCAAAGTTGGCGAGAATCCAATCGTTTTCTAGCTTCGACCGAATGGTCACCAAATTGCCACCCCGAGCTTTCGCGGCGACATTACATTGTGTCCAAGTGCCGCAGACAATGATTTCGTAACGATGCCCGTTGGAAGGGTTTGTAAGCATCGCATTGGCTGCGGGTCCCACGGTGAACGCACTGCTACCCGAAAAGTCGTTCGCTAAATTACTCTGACCAATTGAATTCCCGCTATCAGATGCAACGACAATTCTATAGCTACCAGGCGCTGTCGCAGCGGGGATCGTGATGACTTGACTGGGTGCAGCCGATGCACCAACCGCCAATGCGCCGGTGGGCAAGCCGAGGACGAGTGAAGCGGACGTGCTATTAATGGCGTCTGATGCTGCGAGTAATCGTAGTTCTGTTGTGCTTGCAGCGGCATTGGCATTGCCGCTATTGGTGATCGTCCAATTCACGGTTATGGTTGAGCCTGGTGCGACGGTGGCCGGACTCACGGTCACCGCGCTCGGTACTAAATCAGGCTTGGGTGTTGTGGTGATAATGATCGGCTTAGCCGCATTAACGGTTGCGCTCAAATTATCGGTGACAGTTAAGGTTACAACGTAGCTTTTTGCGACGGCATATGTATGCGTAACACGACTGCCATTACCCGAGGTACCATCCCCAAAATCCCATTTATAAGATGTAATGGTGCCATCTGGATCGACGCTGGTGTTCCCATCAAAAGTAATAACGGAGCCAATGGAGGCAGATATTGGATTTGCGGTAAAGGCGGCGATCGGCGGTGAATTGGTAGGGATAGAATCTTGGCCAAAGATTGCGGCCATTAGCTCATCGGATGCCTGGAAAAGATACTGTCGGAATAAATCTTTATCCGACTGTGACCAACCACTGATGGCCCCCTTAATAGAAGAGAATCCTGTAAAAGTACCACTGATCATTTTTTTAAATGGATCACGCATCTTCGCGAACGTAGAAATTCGCGCGATATTTTTCCCTGCAAAATTATTCTTTAAAGTTCTAACTCCGACATTGACTTTCTGAATACCCTCCGCCGCATCTTTTGCAGTCGAAACGGCATCGTAGGCTATACGTGCAAAGTCTGCGACGGCATCATTCGTACTCACAAAGGCCTCATATTCAACCTGATTAATCACGCCGGATTGCAGCTCTGCGTCAAGCATTGATGTCGTAACGTTCTTGTAGAGTTTAAATGAGGCCTCCGTCGCGATTTCAACCGGGGCACCGACAACGCTTACCGTTGTTACGACAGCTGTTCCTACCCAATGGAAACCGAAATCAATAACAATAGCCGACATCCTCCCCAAGAAGCACTGCCGGGTAGTTGCGGTTTCTTGAAAGCCGCATGTTTTCCAACCCTCGACAAATTTTGCGATATTTTCAGTTTGTTGGTTTGTAAGATTATCAAATTCTCTCGGCAATTGATCGAATTTTTCTCTTAACTCAGTCGAGTACGTGGCGACAAATTTAGTAGTACCGTTTACGATCCCAAAGAATGGGTCAGACGAACCAAATTTTCCCCAAAACGTATTCCACGCCTGGGTATAAGATGAAAGTCTATTATTTATCGATACACCATCCCCATTCGCAACGGACGACACAACTGCCGAGTTAATAAACGCATTTAACTGACTTGTCGAACCAGCGCCCGTAATAGGGGTTTCAGCTACTAATTTTGAGAAGGTATCTAATTGCGCATCATATCCGAGGCCATTTGTGTTAAAACTGATCGTAATGGGATTTTCTTGTGATGCTATCTCGAGTCCGAGGGAAGCTAAATATTGCTGCGAAAGGATCAAACCACTTGGTAGCTTATTTGGATCCCCGCTCGATAATTGGAATACCAATTCAGTGAAGGGGGTAAGATTTACTATTCCTCCTTCGGTAGTCATTGAATTCAAAATAGAACCGTCGCTTGATAGTACCGTTGACAGTTTGCAGGGTAAACCGGTAACGGCGATCGAATATCGCCCTGAGTCGTCAGTAGGTGCCGCATGACCACTCCATCCCTGACAAGTCGCGCTTACTATCGCTCCTACCGCGGGTGCCCCCCTTGCTACAATTCCAGTGACCTGGACTTGATTCGAGCCGCTACCGGATCCTCCACCACCACACGCAGTGATAATAGACGCCACCAATAGAATGGCAACAATTCGAACATTGCCTGAGAATGGCAGTGGCGCTATAAGGGCATTGTCATTGAAGAAACGATTTGGGATGTCCAGAGCGATGCTTTGAACAGATGATTTTTGCGATCCCCGCATTGTTATTGCTCCCCTTTTGTTCAATACTTGTTGTTGCTTGTTAGTTATTCGCGCGCATCTCTTCTGCTCACACGGCAGTTAATTCCTAGTCTAAGGTAAGTATTTCAATTTTTCAATCGGTTAGTCTTGCAGTGACTTGAGTTTTCGAGGTGGCGTTCGTTTCCAGATTTCAGAATGCTAGCCATACTTGTAACTTGCAGCATATCCTTCACGTGAATATCTTTCTAAAGCTTCAATGCCAAAATTGTATTCGTTAGTTTGAACGAACTAGAATTAGATAAGCCCCGTGTGGTTCCTGATACCTATGCGCAAGTCCCTCCTCGAGAAACGTTCCGGAAGTCGTTTCTTTGCAACTACCTACTAGGCCAATGTTACCCGCAGAACTCTGATACTTGGTACTAGACCATAAGGGCATTCCATGACAGGCCCAACCCCCACCGCCGTATTTGCCGGGTTGAACGCGCTTGCCTTGTGCCAGGATGCGCATTAGGAGTTCGCCGTTGCTACTGAGTTCAGAATATGTTGGAAGTCGCCACCCTTCGCCAATTTTTTCAGCGAAAGCCGAAGCTTGTGTGTACGTGAGCGCCGCGGGTCTGCCGGAACATTCCTTAGTGGAGACATCAAATTCCTGCTCGACTGCGCATCGCATCCAAGTTATCTTCTGAGCCCTATCGACCATTGTGAGACCAACTTTGGGCTCTTTGCCATCTACAAACCGCTCTGTGTCACTTGGGTCGAATTTGAGCCCTTGGCTAAATGACGAAGCGGTAAACATAATTGCTGCGAGCGAAAAAAACGAGGTTTTCATAGCGAATGGTAATTAATTAGGTTGATAAGTGATAACAGGCGGTAAGGCGGATGGACATTTGGCGTATTTTGCGTGCTCATCTTGCGCAGG
>JAYVHC010000887.1:0-2469 GCA_043771575.1 Planctomycetia bacterium | reverse complement strand
CATCCTCCAAAGATTTCCGTTGAAAGGTTCGCTTCGGAGTGGCTTGGGTCGCAATTCGACTTTTCTCGCGGACTACAGTATTGACCATTTTCATCACCTCGGAGTAATTCGTTCAATTCGTCCAAATCGGTCAATTCGTTTTACCGCGTCTCGAGATTAATTGCAACTGAATTATTCCGAAAAAACTGACCAATTTGCAGAGAATTTCAACTACCCCTTATTTAGAGGGGTACATTTCCAGCAGACTAGTCGGCGAACTATACTTTCTAAACCGTTCAAAACAGTCAATTTTGAACACGATTGCATGCGCAGAGTGGCATAGGCTTCCAGCGCTCTTTATTTGGATCGCAAGTGGAACATCAATTAACGACAAAGCGAGTCGCTGAGGCACTGAGTGTTTCGGAGTCTTCGGTCAAACGTTGGTGCGACCAGGGCGCGATACCCACGATACGCACCGTCGGTGGGCATCGTCGTATTCCGCTCGACGGACTTCTACGGTTTTTGGAAAAGACAAACCGGGAAGTTCGAGTGCCTTCAAAGCTCAAGACGCCCGTTGCTAGTGTCCCCAGCACTCCGGTCGACCTCGATACTCTCCGGTCGCAATTTGAGAGTGCAATCATAGAAGGTAACGAAAACGAGTGCCGCGCATTGTTGACGACACACTACGCTCAATATGAGTGTTTTTCCAAGTTAGCCGACGAATTCATCGCAGCTACTTTTCGGCGCCTGGGCGAACTCTGGAATTGCGGAAGTTTGGAGATTTACCAGGAGCGACGCGGGTGCGAGGTTTGTCATCGCGTTTTACACGAGTTCCGCCACTTGATCCCAGAGGCTCCACCGAATGCTCCCATGGCTATCGGTGCCGCACCGTCCGGCGACCAATACACGCTTCCCGGACAGCTCATTGAGCTGGTATTGCGAGAGTGTTGTTGGCGTGCGACCAACCTCGGTTCAAATTTGCCTTTCGAAACCATCGCTCAAGCCGTGCGCACCTATCAGCCAAGACTGCTTTGGCTGAGTGTTTCCCATTTGGAGGATGAGCTTTCGTTTGTGCGCGACTACCGCGAGTTTCAATGCCAATTGCCTGCCGAGACAATTGTCATCTTAGGTGGCCGCGCGTTGCATGATGGCTTGCGACCGCAGCTCAAGTACACTGGCCACTGCGACAACATGCAGCAGCTTGCGGCCTTCGCATCCGCTTTACACGGCAGTCCGCAAAAAATCAAAACGTCGATCAACTAGCTGCCTGAAGCACTAGACTCGCTTCTTCGGGCTAGCCCACCTAAAATACAGCCAACTGCCCGTGCGGAATTCGATTAAGCGGCGCCGGATAAAAGGCTTGTTTATGATGCAATTGGCCAGAAGTTTCGTGTTTGCTTGTATAGTGGGCGCGAGTTGTAATCTGCGCGCAGATAGCCCTGAAACGGTTGCGGACGCTGCCGAGCTCGGTCAACGAGTCACAGTTCTACGCATGCTGGCTGAAAAAGCCAATGTGAATGCGCCGCAAGCCGATGGGATGACGGCACTGCACTGGGCAGTGGACCATGATGATTTGGAAATGACTCAAGCGTTGCTGGCGGCCGATGCAAATCCGACAGCCAAGAATTCGTACGCAGTAACTCCGCTTTCCCTGGCGTGCACCAATGGCAATGCGGCCATCATTGGAGCTCTGCTTGATCGAGGTGCCGATGCGAACACCTCTTTGCCTGGTGGTGAATCGGTGCTTATGACAGCCGCGCGCACCGGCGATTTGAAAAGTGTTCAATTGCTTCTCAAGAACGGTGCTGCTCCGCGTGCCCATGAACGTACGGGTCAATCAGCCATCATGTGGGCTGCTGCGGAAGGACATGCTGAGGTTGTCGACGAGCTGATCAACGCGGGGGCAGATCCCAACGATTCGCTTCCGTCCGGGTTCAATCCATTGTTCTTTTCAGTGCGAGCTGGAAAGGCAAGCGTCGTTCAGTTGTTGCTCTTTAAGGGCGTTGACGTAAACCAAGTGCTCAAGTCCACTGCGGGGGGCAAAGCGCCACGCAATGGAACGGGAACATTGATGTTGGCGGTGGAGAATGGTCATTTTGAGTTAGCGATTCAATTGGTTGATGCCGGAGCAGATCCGAATGACGAGCGCTCTGGCTACACCGTACTCCACGCCCTCAGTTGGGTGCGGAAGCCGAATCGTGGCGATGGCGACGACGGTGATCCGGCCCCCATGGTTTCGGGCAAGCTCGATAGTTTGCAATTCGTGCGTGAACTGGTCGCACGCGGAGCGGACGTGAATCTGCGGCTCGAGCGCGGTTCGTCGGGTCGAGGCAAACTCAGCCGACAAGGCGCAACGCCTCTGTTGATGTCGGCGGTGACGGCCGATTTACCGCTGATGAAGACGCTTGTCGAACTCGGTGCCGATCCGCTGATTCCGAACCAAGAACATGCCACGACATTGATGGCTGCAGCGGGCGTCGGATCACTTGC
>JAYVHC010000886.1:0-2213 GCA_043771575.1 Planctomycetia bacterium | reverse complement strand
AGCGGCTGTTGGTCGAGTTCGGTGCGCCGCGGCGGCAAGTCATCGGCCAGCCGTTGATGACGCAACTGCCAGCGCTGGCCTTGCTCGTCCAGGATGCTGGCCGCGTCGCGAATCCGCTTGTAATCCATCAACCGCTGAATCAATTGATCGCTCGGATCCTCCAATGCGATCACTTCCTCCTCCGCCGAAGGCGTTTGGGGCAATATCGCCTTCGCCTTCATCTCAATTAAAACGCTGGCAATCTCGAGAAAGTCGGCCACGTCATCGATCGACAACTCAGTCAACACTTCGAGGTAAGCAAGGTATTGTTCGGTGAGTTTCGCCAATGACAATTCCGTCAAGGGCAATTCCTCCCTCCGAACCAAGTACAGCAGCAGCTCCATCGGCCCGCTGTACTCGCTCAAGTCGACTTGAAATGCCATCGAGGGTCCTGTCGTAGTCAACAATCGCGACGAAGGAGCGTCGCGCACTCTGGGTTGCGGAGAAATCGCGACGGCGGAAGGTCGCGGTACTCGCAGGATTACGAATAGGAGCTAGTCGAAGCAGGTTGGCTAACCGGTTGAACAACTGGGGTCGCCGCAGTCGACTTGACGGAAGTCCGGGAACGGGGTTTGCGGCCGCGAGGCTTGGTACCGGTTTCTGGGATCATCTTGGGATCCAAAAGCTGGAGCATGCGGCTAATACACAGCCGATTGACGCTGATCCCCATTCGGAGGGCTTCGTCACAGAGCGCTTCGTGCAGGCTCTTCGGCAAGCGGACGGTAATCATTCTTTGAGGATCGTTCGGGTCGTTCTCAGGCAGATCACGAGATCGAAGCCCAGTGAGCATCATTTGGACTTGGTAGTACTGTTCACACCGAAGGAAGTTACCAAAATCCTCATCCGAAGGGAAAAGTTGGGGAATGAGCCCATCCCCTCCCATTAGCTCTCGGTAGAAACACACCCAGGTTGGTGCATTTCCGAACAGGTCATTGGCCACATCAAACGCTTGTTGGCAGCGAGCGTCAAAGTCGACAGCAGGCTTGAAATTGGCTCGAATGCCCTGCGCGACGACGTGGAATTTCTGTAGTTCACCAGCCAGTTTAGAAGAGTTGTCTGAATTAGGAGTGTTCGTGCTGGAGGAAGTGGAATGGTTAGGAGTGCCAAAAGTGGGGTCTGAATTGTCGAGTCGATTGCTGTGAGTGCTTGTGACAGGATAGGTTGTAACGGCCGATGTTGGACTCGAATGCGACTGACCGCCTTGCACGGTGGGCCGGTCTAATTCCATTCCATTGTAAGTCGAGTGCATTGGGTTCGAATTCATAGCTTCCTCTTTCCTTGCATTTGATTGAGTCAAAGTTCGTTCAACGCTCCGTCGGCTGAACAACGTCCCATCATGCAAAGGCAAGCAATACCCTCGTCATAAGTCTTTATTTTGCTAGCGGTTACACCCATTGACCGCAAGTTGCGCAATTAATGAGCACTACTGCCCGTAACCCAGACGGCAAGTCACCTGCTCAATAAATGAGCAAATAGCAGTTGATCAAATACTAAGTGTCCAGGCTAGCTACGCGAAAAAAACGTTGAAAATAAGCAAATTTTCGCTAAAGCTGTCGATAAAGCAGGTCCTGGGTAGAGGGTAGCTACGCCGCAAGGAGGGTTGATTGCGGTCGCCGCGTCAATCACGAGCCTTTGAAGTTGAAATGATGCGTTGATGTCAATTTGTATATAAGCTGGGCGTGCCGACGCCGATTTAAGAACCAACTGCGGCAGTGGTGGGATCGTTTTTTGGTGTAGTGCGGTGTTTTTTGCGATGTATGTGGTGGAGTCGAATTGATATGTGTCGCACAATTGACATCTAGCCGCTCGCTGAAGGGCTAGACCTGCCTCGCTGAAGTGCTGGCTCGCTGATGAAAAGTGTAGAACGGTTGTCCCCAACCGTTCTGCCGGCGAGTGTAGAGCGGTTGTCCCCAACCGTTCTGCCGAAGGGCAAAGGACCGAAACGCAATCGCTTTCTCTAATGGATGAATACGTTCAACTGAGCCGGCGAGGTTTTCGGAATGATTGAGGGCAATCGTTATTATGATCTCGATCTACGCCTCGTTCCGATGGGCGGCAGGTCAGGTTGGCCGAAGTTCGGTGGGGTAGGCAGATTCGGGTGGGAGTACTGGTCGGGCGTACAGTTGAGTTCTTTTGTTCACTAGTGTTCATGTGTGCATTGTGTGATTACGAGT
>JAYVHC010000885.1:0-3891 GCA_043771575.1 Planctomycetia bacterium | reverse complement strand
CTTTGCGGAGCTCACGTATGCTTATCATCCGATCAGACTCACACGCTGGTAGTCGAACTTCGCGAAGCGCGCTGCCCGGGCTTTTAGCCTTTACCTTATTTGGCTTATGTGCAGCGAATTCGTACTCGCAAGAGACGGGCATCGCCGCCGCGAGTAAGCTCGATCCGAATCCAGTTGTGCAAACGCCGCTGAACAAAGAGCTGACGTCGATCGACCGATATGTTGCTGCGCCGGATAGTACCTACCACTGGGAACTAGTAGGCAGCCAGACAACCCCTGCGGGAACTCTGTATGTAATCGATCTGAAGAGCCAAACGTGGCTGACACCGGAAGAAGTCGATCGCCCAGTGTGGCAACACTGGTTGACGATTTTCAAGCCTAAGGCAGTAACCACCAATAAGGCGATGATGTTCATCGGGGGTGGCGGCAACAGTAAGGAGCCGCCGAAGGGCTTGGATGAACGCGTAGCTGCCGTGGGTATTGCGACCAATAGCGTCGTGGCTGAACTCAAGCAAGTGCCGAATCAACCGCTGATTTTCCATGGTGATGGTAAGCCTCGAGTGGAAGATGATTTAATCGGCTACACTTGGGATCAGTTCATCAAGACCGGCGACGATCGTTGGCCAGCTCGCGGCCCGATGACTAAGGCAGTTGTGCGTGCGATGGATACCGTCGAAGCTTTCTTGGCAAGCGCAGCGGGTGGCAAATTGAAAGTGGATCAATTCGTGGTTGCGGGAGGATCGAAGCGCGGCTGGACAACTTGGATGACCGCGGCGGTCGACAAACGAGTTATCGCGATTGCTCCACTGGTAATTGATGTGCTGAACATGGATGTTTCCATGCGGCACCACTATGGAGCGTACGGTTTTTGGGCGCCTGCGATTGAAGAGTATGTTGATCATCGCGTCATGCAGCGCCGCGATACTGCCAATTATGCAAAGCTACTGCAAGTCGAAGATCCGTTTGCCTATCGGGATCGTTTCACGATGCCCAAATGCATTATCAATGCGACCGGTGATCAGTTCTTCCTACCTGACTCGTCACAATTTTACTTCGGCGAACTGCCGGGTGAAAAACATTTGTGCTATGTACCCAATACAGAGCATTCGCTGAAGGACTCGAACGCAATCGAAACTCTGATCGCGTTTCACTACTCCATTGTGAACGACACTCCGCGACCTGAGTTGAGTTGGAAGTTCGATGCGAAAAATCGCCTGAGCGTTCAATGCAAGACCTTGCCGAAGCGAGTTTTGCTGTGGCAAGCCGTCAATCCGGAGGCTCGCGATTTCCGTGTGGATACGATCGGCAAGGCGTACAAGTCACAAGAGTTGAGTGAGACTAGTGACGGAAACTACGAAGTTCAATTGGTCGCCCCGGAAAAGGGCTGGCAAGCATCCTTCGTGCAATACGAGTTCGATGTTGGTGCGCCGGTACCGTTGCGATTGAGCACCTCAGTGAAAGTCCTGCCTGACGTCCTGCCCTTCCTTAGCAAACCGATCCCTAAAGATTAAGCTAAGATGGGTCGCATGTCCCGTTGGCCAGCGCCCCATTGGCCAGCGCTGGGGACAAGGATCCCGAGGTGTGCTGCATACCCCTATATCCCAAATTTATTTGTAGAGCGAGGTCGAGCCATGGCACAAATTACTATTGCAGACGAGAATCGCACGATCACGGATGTCAGTGAAATTCGGGCTTTCTTAGAACCGTATGGTATTTGGTACGAACACTGGCCTGTTGCAGGCCGCTTGCCGGCGCATGCAACGAACGAGCAGATTCTCTCAGAGTTCTCGCCCGAAATTGAGTCCTTGAAGGCGCGTGGTGGTTTTGTAACTGCGGACGTTATCAATGTAAATTGCGAAACTCCCAATTTGGACGCAATGTTGGCCAAGTTCGACAAGGAGCACACGCACTCGGAGGACGAAGTCCGATTCACGGTGGCAGGTCGTGGCGTTTTCCATATTCATCCCGAAGCGGGCCCTGTGTTCGCGGTCGAAGTTGAATCGGGCGATTTGATCAACGTTCCAAATGGTACTAAGCATTGGTTCAACCTATGCAGCGACAAGGCAATTCGGTGCATTCGTTTGTTCGAGGACGCTGGAGGTTGGACCCCGCATTACGTCGAACAGGGCGTGCATTCGAATTACCAGCCGCTATGTTTTGGTCAGAACTACTTGCAATCGGGCAATCGAGTTGAATCGGTCATCAAGCTGTAATGAGCCAACCTGATACGATCCAGTTGACTGCGCGGGGTATCTTGCTCGACATCGAGGGCACTACGTCCAGCATTTCGTTTGTACACGATGTGATGTTTCCGTTCGTGCGCGAGCGGCTGCAAGAATTTCTGGCCTCAAATTTTTCCCGCTCGGATGTTGCGGCTGCTTGCGAGCAGATAGCCAGCGATGCGGAACAGCCTTCGTTGTCCCAGTGGTCGCTTGCCACAGGCGAGTCAGCACGGCAGTTGGTGATTTCCGAAGTGCATCGCTTAATGGATGGCGACGCAAAAGCGACGGGCTTGAAAGCGCTTCAAGGTCTGATTTGGTCGGACGGCTTCCAGGAAGGAAAATTGCGAGCACACATTTACCCAGACGTCATTCCGCAAATCGAGAGTTGGCGAGAAAACGGTGTGGATGTTCGCATTTATTCTTCGGGCAGTATCGCGGCACAAAAACTGTTCTTCGGGCATATCGACGGGCTCGGTAATTGCCTGCATCTGTTCAGCGGTCACTACGATACTACGAGCGGTTCTAAGCGAGTAGCCAGCAGTTACCAGCGCGTCGCGGCCGACTGGGGATTGCCGCCAGCTGAGATCATCTTTGTCAGTGATGTTGGCGGTGAATTGATCGCTGCTAGGGAAGCGGGCCTGCAAGTGGTAGCGAGCGTTCGGCCTGGAAATGTTCCGCTTGAAACGACACTGCCATGTGCCAGAGTGACTTCGTTTGAGATGTTAGTAGCCAAGTTGCCAGATTAAAGCTGATCAGAGTTTGGTTGAGTTTTATACTCGTTTTTCATGCCCGGTTCAAGTTCGCGGCTAAATAGTCTTGATAGGTCGGGTCGAAACGGCGCGTAGGCTTGGCCCAAATAACCGGGACGCGCGCTGTTCCGCCAACGCCGCTTCGGAATCGGACTGGATTTCCGCGAGCCTGCAAAGAACTTTGGCGTAGGCATGCAGCCCTTGTAACACGACGTTCGCAGCTTGTTAATCTAAGAAGCACCACAGGAGCCACACGATCGAGCGGTTGCGGTAGTGAGCCCGGTGGAGAATAATGCGTTCGCTTCGGCGTCGGTGAATCGAACATCCCCAAGGTGGTTTTGCGAGCCAATGCGACTTTGTGAGCTTGAAAACGGAATACGCATGACGGAAAATAACCAGAAGGCGCTGATTACCGGGGTAACTGGCCAAGATGGTAGCTACCTAGCGGAATTGCTACTTTCAAAAGGCTATGAGGTACACGGCATCGTGCGGCGCAGTAGCTCGACGGTGCGCTTGCGCCTGGATCACTTGACCGCTAACAGGGAGCTGTACAATCAGCGGCTGTTTCTTCACTACGCGGATCTGGACGACATCACCACGATTCGTCGCTTGCTCAACAAGCTGCACCCGGACGAAATCTATCACCTAGCGGGGCAGAGCCACGTGGGGGCCAGCTTTGAGATCCCTGAATCTACGTGCAAGTTCACGGCCATGGGAACTCTTCGGCTACTGGAGATCGTACGGGACCTGGAACCGTCGCCGAAATTCTTGCACATTGGCAGTTCTGAAATGTTCGGCCAGCCCCATGAGCAACCACAGAATGAGGAGACACCCTTGCGTCCGATTACTCCTTATGGAGTGGCGAAAACATTTGCTACCAACATGGTCCGCGTATATCGCGAGAGTTTTGGATTGTTCGC
>JAYVHC010000884.1:0-1907 GCA_043771575.1 Planctomycetia bacterium | reverse complement strand
AATCGAATCGAGGCTTGGCGGCATGGTTCTGTTTGCTCCCCTGCCAGTTCGACTTTTCCCCGGGACTATTCGTGAACCGGATGTGCTGTATTGCCTGCCACAAAACGTTCCGGCTAATGCGAATGGTTATCCTGACCGAATTGATTTGGTTATCGAGATCGTCAGTGAGGGCGACGCAGCACGGCATCGCGACTATGTAGCCAAGCGAGCTGATTATGCGAAGGCCGGAATCGCCGAATACTGGATTGTTGATCCGGAAACCCAAGTGATCAGTCGCTTGGTTTTAGAAAACGGTAAATACATCGAAACCGCATTTCAAATCGGCGAGTCCGCGGCCAGCCTTCTGTTTCCCGAATTCAAACTCGACGTCACGACAGTCTTCCAGATTAGAAGCACCAAGCCCAGCGGATCGTAGCCTGCTAGCGCTGATTTTTGCCGGCCATTTCCGCCAATTCGTCGCTCGAAATCTCCAGCGATTGGCTAGGCAAGTGCAACCACTGTTCGATCGATGTACTCCAGGGTCCGAAATCAGCGGGGTCAAACTCGGGTCGTGCGGTGAATGTTCTCTTGTTCGCAGTGACATCGATAACTTGGCCATTGCGGACAACTTCGCGGCCGTTTTTTAATAGCAATGATGCGCGTGTGAACGTAGCTTCCCAGTCGCCTTTTATAGCATACGCGACCATATCAGCCCGCATTCCAGGCCGCAACGAACCCGAGTCTTCCAGTCCGAGTATCCGTGCGGGAGCGGCTCTTGTGATGATGGCGATTTCGTCGAGCGTATATTGGCGATCCAACTCTCTTAGCAGCGAACGGGATGCGGCTTGAGGATGAATCGTGGCCAACATCGATTGACGAAACGTGCGATCCATCAGTAAACGAATCAAATGCGGATAACTAGTGAACGGGCCACCGTTGGGATGATCCGTGGTGAGGAACACCCGCCAAGGATCGTCGATGAGCAACAGCAATTCGAGGCCAATGGTCCACTGCAAACTGTGAACGTAATTCTTGTCACTGTAGAGCATCGGCACTACCCCGCAGCCAGCTTGGCATTCCACGTCACTGATGATCCATCGCCGCGGCCGCGCGTGGACACGGTTGCGAAACTGTGCAGCTGTGTCGGCAGAGACCGTCACTGTTTGGCCAAAGACAACCTGCCCGACATCCAGCGTTACGTTGGTGTGCTGATTGACGTAGCGACTTAACATTTCGGCACCGCTTCCCATGGCGTAACCCACATCCGCGTCGCTGAACGGACCTGAATAGCAATTGAATTGAGCGTGCGTTAGATGAATTCGTCTACCTTCGGCGGCTTCGAGCGTAGCGAGCGTCGAAACGACATTGCCGGGAACTCCCAGATTGCTCGCGTGAACATGCAGCGGATGTGCCAAGCCGAGTTCATCAACGGCAGCCGTCAATCGGCGAATTACATCGCGAGGAGTCACACCATAAGCTGGATGCGGTTGATCGACGGCAAGCGCGCGTTCGTTAAATTTGAAAGCACTTATGCCGCCAGGGTTTACCACTTTGACGGCCAAAGCTTGCGAAGCGCGGACTGACCAAGCTATTAAGCACCGCAGACGCGCATCGTCGATGCCGCGACCGAGTGCCTCAAGCATCCAGTCCTCATTGCCCAGCAATACGTAGGCACCTGTGTCGAGGACGGGAGTATCGGCAAGCTCCAAGTGCGTATGCCGAGCTTGGCTGAGCATCATGGCGGGTTCGAAACAGGCTGTGTAGCCCATTTGAGCGTACAGTTGTCCGTTAAGCACCGTCGGCCAAACGCAACCGGTCGCGTCCGCAGCTCCCGTCGCGTCCCGTGGTCCACGAAGCGATTGATCAGCCATCAGGAGACGAGCCAAGTTGACTTTGCCACCACCGATGTGCGTGTGCAAGTCGATGCC
>JAYVHC010000883.1:0-3064 GCA_043771575.1 Planctomycetia bacterium | reverse complement strand
AGGCTGCATGAAATAGCGGCATCGCGGGCAGCTTGGACTTCCGATAGTTGACGCTCGGTATCTTGCAAGACTTGGCTGCGCGAACGAACATTGGCGACTAGGTTAGCGTACTCGGCGCGGATGTCAGCCAGGACGTCCATTCGCGCGACTAATTCTTCACATTGTGCTTGCAGACCTACGATCCGTCGATTCATCAGCGATGCGTCATTGACAAGCGATTGGCGGGCCATGCCGAGCTCATTGCGCATGCGGACTTGGATCTCCTGCTCAGCTTTCAGTGCGGCCAGTACGAGCGGATGTTGGGCAGTGAATCGCCCCTGTAATTGCGATGCGTTGAGACGTGCGTCTGCCAAGCCTTCCCGCAGCTTCTTCAAGCCGGGTTGCGAATTGACCAAACTGTTTGGGCTCAGCAGTTCTTCGGGGCTGGCAAAGGCTTGCTCCGCTAACTCGAGATCTAACTTTACTTGCTGAAGCTGCGTTTCAGCCTGACGCAGTTCCGCTTTGACATTATCGAGCTGAATTCGAGAACTGTTTGAACTTGAGTTGGAATCGGTCATGCCTCGTAAGTCGCTAAGGTCTTCACCTGCTTTACGTTCGATCGTTTGCAATTTTTCCGTCACCTCCGCTAACTCTCTTCTAGCCACGTCGCGAGCCGTGGTAAGTTCAATCAAAACGGCGTCGGCACGCGATTGGCGAACTTGCTGAAGACGCTCAACTAACGTATCGCAGATGGCAACGTTCAAGTCATAAGCCCGCTTACGTGAGCTGTGCCTGACGTCTAGGTAGATTACTTCAGTCGTGCCAAGTTCAGCACCACGTGGCGCGCGAACTTCCACTTTTTTGCCCGTGGCCTCCACTTCCTTTGAAGAAGGCCAATTGCTGTTGCCCAGTTTCATGAGCATCGCTGGTTCGGCGCCGATCTTTTCCAAGGCGTGATGAATTACCTGCGGGTTGTGGGCCAATTCGATAATCGTCTCTTGAGCTGCTTTCATATCTACTTGACTCTGGAATCGCCCCAACCGCATGACGGCTCCGCTGGCTTCCTCGCGTACCATCAAACCTTGCGATGCGACCCAGACGTCTTGTTTCAGCAATAGGATATAGCAGAGTCCAAGCCCGCCAAACACAATCGCTGTGCCCATCCACAGCCAACTCCATTTAAGCGAGGTGGCGAGCAATTGGATTGCAGGATTCTTTGCAGTTTTTACGTCAGACATAACCATCGATCCGCATCAGAGTTCAACAGGCCCAACCACCCGTCTAAGCTTGTATGGGGCCTTCGTGGAAAAGTAGCATACAGATCGCTGGCGGGTCGCTCGTTAAGATGTAACGCGGCTCGCAAATGTTGCGGTGGTCACGGAGTTTGCTGGTCGTAGCAGTTGTGCTAACGCGCCACCCAGTTAGTCCTGTTCGGCGAAGCCCCACTTTCGATTGTTTAACTACGTGCCTAGCGGGCCGCGCTGACTGTGAATCGCGGGGTGTAGCCCATGCGGTTAAATTAGACGCACAAAACCTAAAGGTTTCTGTAATGGCGTGCAGCGAGAAGTGTCAAAATTACAGCATTAATTATTGGCGCCAGGGTAGAATCGGATTCTGCTGGCGGCGCTCGGCGACTTCAGGGAACATCTGCTGAAAGGTGGATTCAAGGTGCGGGAAGGGGCGGCGCTGCATACTCAGATTGTCGAGAGTACCGCCAACTTCGATCTTCATGGTCGATGCATACGGTGATTCGGAGAGCAGCGGATCGATTACGTTTCGAATTACAGTGCGGCGACCTACAAACGTGTAAAGCTCGAGCTCGATTTCGCGGCGGAGGTTTGTCCAGCCGCTGCCAACCAAGCGCAGAACGTCTCCATCGCATGCGACCTTCAGCGGAATACGATCCCCATCGAGCGTAAACTGTATGTCGGCTGAATTGAACGCTGAATCATCTTTACTGACCGCAGGAGTCAGGCTGAGCAAGCGAACCATGAACGGTAATTGATATAGTTTGGCGTTGCTCAAGTGTATTTTTCCGCTGCCGTTGAACGTTTGCGGATTCCAGGGCACGCCATTGAAGTCGACTTCAGCATCGCACAGACCTTGAATACTGGAACGGTTCATGCCAACATCTTGTAGCAATGCAGACAGTTCAGCCCCTTTCAAGTTCGCTTTGACATAGAATTTGCCCGTATCAAGACGCCCCTGACCTGAGACTGCCAAATTGCCGCCCAAGCCCTCCGCCGTGATGTCTGGGAACGGCTTACCGGAGGCTTGAGACAAAGCTTCGCTGAGCGACCGACCAAACAATAGCTGACTACCGAGCAGTGCAAAGGGGCCTTTCAAGCCGGTCACTGGCACTCCCTTGAGCGTCAGCGCGCCGATATCGGCCTCTCCCGATGCGGTAATCGATTGACCATCGTTTTGCCCTTGCATGCTCAGAGTTCCGCGTATCGCATCCACATAGTTACCTTCACCGAGCTGAACGTCCTCCAGATCAAGCTGGCAATCCCAACGACTGGTGATCCCATTCTCGCTGGTCGGGCTCAGAACGATTTCGCTATTGCCGATCACACTAATCGGGCCACGCAAATCGACGCTCAACAGCGAATGCCGAATACTCTCCGGTAACGCCTGCAGCAACTGATTGTTCACCAGCAAACGCGTCGTCGGCAACCAATTGATATCTGCAACCCACTGTTGCTTTTCCGTATCGCGGGCACAAATCCCCTTCAGTGAAACGCGACTAGCACCGTTCGCTGCCGATGCGGATTCAATCTGAATCTGGCCAGGCGAATAGGTGATATCGCAAGCCACATCCGTCAGCCAATAAGGAAACTCGCGTGGATACAATCGCAAAGAACGGCCACTGGCTTCATTGGATTTACTGTCTTCGCGCAGCGCAACTACAAGCTCAACCGGTTTATCCGAAGCCCGCCGAACAATTCGCACATCAATCTCATCGATCGCGCCTGACGGTTGAAGCTGACCCCAGAGGTACTGCGCATCCTTGGGCAACGCCTGCTGCAGTTCTTCTTCCATCGGAACGGCCAATGCTCGAAATTGCAAATCGAGCGGAACTGAG
>JAYVHC010000882.1:0-1944 GCA_043771575.1 Planctomycetia bacterium | reverse complement strand
AAATTGGTTGCTTGACGGTATGATCTATGACCTACGGCAGCGAATACAGCGCATCGAACTTAAGGGCCGATGTCCGTTTCTCGCATGGCGCAAGCTGCTGACGGCCGCAGATCACCCATTTCAACCACTGGTCGCATACGACCTCATTTCTCGCAGATTGGTAACCGTCGAAAGTCTCGAGTCTACCTTGTGGAGCCCCCCGAGTGCTTGATCCAGTTGAGAGTGAAGACCTCAAACACAATCGCGACGCCTGGAATCGAATGGCTGCGAACGACCACGCGTTAACTCGCATCGCCCGCGATGAAGAGTTTCAAAGCCCGTTGAAAGTCGTCGACGCATCCGGTTGGTTGCCCGGCGGTATCACCGGTTGGAATGTTCTCTGTTTAGCCGCCGGAGGTGGTCGTCACGGCCCCCTCTATGCTGCCTGTGGCGCTCGTGTCACGATCGTCGACCTCAGCCCGGCAATGCTCGAACATGATCGCATCGTCGCCGAAGCTCGTAAACTTCAACTGCGCACCATTGAAACGTCGATGGACAATCTATCCATGCTTCGCGATGGCGAATTCGACTTAGTCATCCATCCCGTCAGCACTTGTTACTTACCGAGCATCGATCGAGTCTTTCAAGAAGTCGCCCGCGTAACACGCGGTGGCGGGCTTTACGTCAGTCAACATAAACAACCCGCCAACCTCCAAGCCTCACTTGTAACCTACACCGGCCAGTACGTAATCGAACACGCTTATTACGATTCATCGCCTGTTGCATCGCCTTCCACGCCGACTCCGCTCCGCGAACCGCAGACTCGCGAATACGTTCACAGTTGGTCCGCACTGCTAGGAGGTATCTGTCGCAGCGGCTTTAGTATCGAGGACGTATCGGAACCCAACCACGGCAAACCCGATTCCCTTCCCGGCAGCTTCGCTCATCGCTGCTACCACATCGCTCCCTACCTCCGTATCAAAGCCCGCCGCCAAGGCGCTCAAACCGCAAAACTGCTGTTAGCTTAGACTTCAGAACCCTCCCCGGCGGCTGACACGTCCGATACTCCCGCGCTGGAGGGTTAGAGCACCGCTGTGAACATCTTTTTTCGCACTTTGACCAACGAAAACACGTGTCGGGAGAACGAGGCTCCTGCCGAGCTTTTCTGTGGGCAGCCGCTAGAAGATGTTTGCAGCGGGAGGGTTAGAGGCTAATCGCTACCGTTGTACACATCCCCAAGGCAACTGACGTACAATAGCATCATCACGTAGTAGGACCGATCGGAGCACCCATGAGTTCTGCAGAAAAACTAAACTCCAAAATGACCGTCCAAGAATACCTGGCTTGGGAACGAACCCAAACCGAACGGCATGAGTATTTCGCTGGCGAAGTTTTCTCTCAAGCAGGCGGGACACGGCGACACAGCTTGATTGGTGCGAATGTACTGCGAGCTATCGGCAACTTCTTAGAAGATCGCGAGTGCGAAGCGCATGGCAGCGATATGCGAGTACTCATAAAAGCCACCGGTTACCACGCTTATCCAGATGTCTCTGTTGCCTGTTCGCCCATACAGGAGGGTTCCGAAGATGTAATCACCAACCCAATTGTCATCGTTGAAGTCTTATCGCCCAGTACAGCCGACTTCGACCGTGGCACCAAATTCAACCATTACCGCCAAATCCCGTCACTGCTGGAATATCTCGTCTTTTGGCAAGATGAAGCTCGCGTAGAACAACACACACGGACCAGCGAAGGACTATGGTTGCTTCGCGATATCAGCGGCGTCAACCAGACAATCCAGTTGGCCAGTATCGGTCTGCTGTTACCACTCGGCACGGCCTACAAAAAAGTCTCCTTTAACTAACCTTTTTCGTAACCGTTCACGGGTTTGAAATTGATCGTGCGTAGATTTTAGCGATTTTGTATGTTTCCTGCATGGTGAGCAAGGATGACATTATCGCGGAT
>JAYVHC010000881.1:0-9141 GCA_043771575.1 Planctomycetia bacterium | reverse complement strand
CTTCTACTCACCACCAACCGTGGTGTTTTGCTTTGCAAGTACTTGGCCGGCTTCGCTGCATACGACAGCAGCTACCACTGATCCTTCAAGATCTCCATCCTCTATAAACAGCGTGACTGTTTCATTTCCGTCAAGGGGTTTTCCGCCATTGGTGATAGAAGTACTCGGATCATTTGGCTTACTTCTCAAATCGACCAATAAGCCAAATGCCGCCGGTTCAACCGAGATTCGACACTTCAGCCCCTTCCAATCGATCTTTGAAATATTGGCTGTCTGCGCACTCAATTGAACATCAGGCGAAACAATGATGTCAGACACCAGACACTCCTGTAGGCTTACTCCGCCATGCTGATAGCAGTGCCCCGCTGAAAAACAGGAGATACCCGAGGCGCTCGCATACTCAGCTTGTGGATTCCAATACCACACATGACGCTCAACGTTCGGTTTCGAATCGCCCTTAATCGTGGCACAGCGAGACCACTTGGCTTCAGTCAGGAACGATGGTAGTTCTTGCTTAGGCAACCCGCCAGGCATCAGCAGCCATCCGTGATCAGTGATCAGACGCACTTTTCGCCAGCCAGCATCGAGCAACTCGGCGATACGATCTGCTAACGTTTCGACTTGTCCGGCGACCAACGAAGCTAACTTGATCTGCAAATCATGCCCCCGCTTATCGATCTCACCTGTCTCTGCCCAACCGCGAGCCTTTGGTTGCGAGGGATCGCCCACCTCACTGGCAGCGATGATTTGGTAACCTTCCGCTTTCAACATAGACTGCAACCTTGCATGCGTCAGCGGCTTAGTAGAAGAGCCATCTTGGCTCTTGCCCTCTTCCACTAAACGGCTGGAAGCCGCTTCTACTATCTCCGGCGTGAATGAATCCGGAAGCCCGCGTCCCTCCAATTTCTCAGCGATCGGAGACACTGCTGGTTTCGCGGTTGCAGTTACAGTAGGCAGCGCCGCCCAACGTCTAGTCTCGTCTGTTGTGTACCCCCCTTGTCGCAGCAACTCTGTAAGTCGTACGGCAACGTCATATCGTAAACCATCTGCAAAGAGGATACACGTGCCAACCTCTGCCTTTACGGTGGCCTCGCGATTGCTCGACTTGCTATTAGGCCAAGACTCTTTTTGAACGCAGTCTTGAAACCGTTCAGCCGCATGTTCCAGCCAAGGCAGGTACAAGACGCGAACAGCGGCCTCAACCGCGTCGCAGTCAGCTTTCGTTTTCACCGATGCCAGGGCTCTCAATGCGAAGTCGTCCGCCAGGTAGCCGCCCTGCACGTATTGTTTCTCTAGATCTGCAATCGAGTCGCCACCTAAATGAGATGTCGTTCTTTGTGAAAGCCCAGCCAAATACTCAAGAGCACAAGCCAACGGTGCCTCACCGAGTTTTTCCCAAACCCAATTGCGTCTTATGCCATGGTGCAGTTCTAATTTGGCAATCTCGGTACGGGCGCTTCCCTGATCGACGCCAGCAAGGGCGAGCAATTCCTTCCGAAGTGTCTCTTCTTGCAGCTCATTTTCATCAGGCCAATATTCTGGATATAGCTGCGCAACGAGCGACTTGGGCTTTGCCTTTCGAAGAACCGATATAACTCCGTTGTAGCTTGCCGGAGCTTCGCGGAACCGAGACCAAAGTCCCTCCCAGTTGCTTGTTTCCTGGAGGCCGAGTTTTTCGCCAGCAACGATCTCGCCATCAGTGGCTGGATCGAAACCATATTCTTCGCGGCATCGATTACAGAAGGCGTGCCATTTGCCGTCATCCATTTCGGCTCGAACTTCTTTGGGGTTACTCATCCAGCGCAATAGATCACGAGCATGATCACCGATCATCAACCGATCAAAGTCCTCGGCTTCGAGTCTTCGACCTTCTAGTTTGGACACAGGCGTGATCGCAAGCACCTGCAATGATGCAATCAAGGAAAGTCGAGTGCGGGCAGTACCCGAGACATCCAAACCAAGCGCTGGGCTCTCTTTGGACACGAGCATCGCCTCAACTGTCCAGTCGCGTCCATTCTTTTGCGCCCAGACCGTCCCTCGATAAAGCAGCTCAACCAACGGTTGCAATTCCCAAGGACATTGGGTTCCGGCGCGTAGTTCCTGTCGGCTAACACCAGGCAGGTACAGGATCGGGGTCTTTCCCTTTGGAAAGTCAACCTCCGGCAACACACCCTGCATCGCGCACTTCAGCCAGATCGCTGGCCCGGTACGGGTATCCGGCGCGTACTCGCCCAGTACCAGCAACTGTGGTAATCGAGCTCTCAACTGTTCCAGAAGCGGCATCCATTCGCTCTTGTGATCGGTCCAAAGTACTGCCGTTGGAGCGACTTCGCTACTTGTGCAACGCGTCGATGCGTCTAGGCCTTTAATGACGGAATCGAGAAGTGTCATTGGGCTCCTCCCGACCGTCGAATAAGACAATTTGAAACTAAAAGCGACAACGATTCAGAGCCGATTTGGAAAATCGGTCGGATATTCGATAGCAATGGAACTTGCACATCGCGATACGCCTTTGATTTCTCGCGAAAGATGCCGACGTAGATACGGTCGGTGTAGACTGCGTATTTGAAGTTCCCCATGTCGACGCAGTCGCGAAGAGCATCTGTGAACAACTTCCGATAGTTCTCTTCGATGAAGGCCGATTGCAGAAACTCTTCATCCCGCTGGTTGATGCACTTTGTTCACCCTCCGGTGCGCTGATTGATGGTGTCGATGACGATGTCGAGAACGAGTTGCCGAAGTAGCCTTGCTCGCTCGCTTTCGGCCACAACCATGGCTAGGTTCAAAAACGCTCGAAAAGGGAAAACGCCCACCTGGGGGGCCTTTTTGATGTTCACGAAATCTGTTTCGTGAACATCCGACTCCGAAATTCGTAACTTAAAATCCTGCAAGCGTTTACCACGAATCACCTCATAGCCGTTTTGAGCTAACTCGTCGTCAAATCGCTCCAGATAGTTATCCACCGTACGGGTGGTCACCTCGAGGAAATCCGCCACCTGTTCCTTCAGAACCACGGTCCCGCCTTCGAATGGAATTCCCTTGATCCCGATCGCTTTCTCGACCTCAACGAGGGCGTAGTTGTTGTTCAAAATGTTCTGCCGATCGACCGGCGAGTTCGTCAAATCTTTGCTCATGATTGGGCCTCCTTGTTCTTCGCGGCTTCTCGGGCCTGCTGCTTGAACGCATTGGTGTAGTGGAGGTCGTTCCAGCGGTCACCAGTAAAAGTGTCGCCGCCGGCGAAGTCAGTGGGGTCGTCGTTGTTTTCATCCCAGCCCCAAAACCACGGGTAATCCTCGGGTGGGCGTTTGGGTTCCTTGCCGCGATCCTTGGTCCACTTGATCTTTGGCGGGTAACGTAGAACTCCTGCTCCCCTGCGACCCCGTGAAATTTCGGCCCGCATGAAGGGGCGGATGTTCACGCGGACGCCGTCGTTGACGTCGGGTGTCCAGCCGATTGGCTGCTCGTGAAGAGGCTTCCACCGAACGAAGATGTCGTAGGGCGGTTCGCCGTGGAGTATGGCTTGCAATTGTTCTTGAAGTTCCTTTGCAGCCAGCAATCGATCATCAGCGCCGGACTGGTTGTTCTTTACCCCCGATTCTTGACGAGTGATCCAATCGCCGAGATAACTGTAGGTGAGGCTTTCAAGCAGCCTCTTACCCTGTGGCCCAGCTAGCTTGTGATAGTTCACGAGCGCGGCAAAGCCATCTTTCTTGCCGTCCCAGATGTGCCAAACAAAAGGGCGTTGATGAAAGAGTTCGCAATGTTCTTGAAAGAACTTATCTCGTAGCCATGTTTCCAACGTAGAAGAGCCATCCTGGCTCTTACCCAACGCTTGTTGAACGCGGCTGGAAGCCACGTCTACTCCAGCCGCGTGCAGTAAGCGAAGCAAACGATCCGCCGCGGAATCTTCGCCTCGGACGGAAGGAATACAAACGATGCCGTCATCGTCGACGAAAACATCGAGTTCACTGCAGCGAGCGACGAGGTCGCGAGCTCGCTGGCTGAGTCTCATCTCACTGTCGAGTTCAGCGGGCCAGCGATAGCCGAGCATTCGCCCCTGGGCGACTTGCAACGGTGCAATGGAGTGCTCAGGGCGTCCGTGAAACAGCCATTGCGTTGGATCATCGCTTTCGGGCTCGGGCAAGCCTTCCGGATATCGTTCAGAAGCGACTTTTTGCCAATGTTTTAGATCAAACGGCAAATTGCCAAACGTTGCATTCGTGATGTTTAACTTCTGATCGATCTTTCTCGCTACTTCCGGAAATGAACCGTCACTCACGAAGCTCCAAATTGCGGCCAGGTTGCTCTGATCAATGGGAATAACAGCGGCAACATTGTTGTCATGTAACTCTCCGCTGCTTAACGACGCGGCAAGAGAACCCATCTGTCGAATCGCAACACCATTGTGTCCTAATGCGCTCAATCCTTGAACTCTTGCCCTGTCACTCTGCGATAACTCACCACGTCCATTCTCCCAAAGAATCACACTTTCACGACCTCCGTAATGGCACGTTGCATCTACAGTGCTTTGCTGCAAAGCCCAGGTTTCACCATTAAAATTTGTCACCTCCCAAAATTTTCTACCGAAATGGTCGTAGTCGCCAGTAATAACTCCTTGAATACTTTGCGCGTACTTTGAAAGCCGTGTCGAAATTGCAGAAAGTTCAAGCGTTATCACCGCATCTGGATTCCCCAGCTGCTGACTTTGAGGAATGTTAGAGATTTCCCCTAAGCAGGAACTTGCAAGACGATACGCTTTCTCTCGCGGCATTTTGTCATTCGACGCGTCTAGGCCTGCCATCTGACAATAATCGATTGACTCTATCGCTGATGTCACCAATAACGCTACATTTACAACGTGGCCCGTGATTGTTTCGAATGCACCCGGCCCTAATCGTGCGACTAGATTCCATTGCCGATTCGCGAGTAGAGATTGCCGCAACTGTTTGTAGGAACTCAAGAACAACCAATTCTGCGGTGTAACGAGAGCTGTTGATCCGCCTTGCGAACAAAACTCCAAACAACGCAAGACAAATGCCGTTGCTAAATCGGCTTTGCCAAGCGCGTACTGCGTGTCGAGATACTTTTTGAGATGATCGTCCTGCTTCCCTCGACCGAGATAAGGAACATTGGTAATCACTAGCGAGTAGCGACCAGAAAGAAGTTCGGTCGCACGTGTTAGGCCTTGCGCTGCAGCTGCGAGTTCCTGTTGTTCATCCGTTGCATTGCGGTCGTCAGCGATGATTGTTGAAAGAGCCTCAGAGACTAGCTCCAACTGTTCATCGGCAATCAGCCCAGAGCCAAAGAATCGCTGTGGGTTAATCAAGCTTCCAAGCGTGTCCGCCTTGGAAAACATGTCGTAAAGCTGGCCCCATTGGAAGCCAAGATCCGAGTTAGGCAGCGCGATTTTTAGAGACTTCATCCATTCATCGCGGGTGTTGCCAAGTGGAATGCCTGAGCATGCTATGTTGCGCATTGGTGGAAGCGGCTTGGGACCGGTCAGCTTCCACACGGCCATAGCAACATTGAAAGCGGCGATTTGAGTGCAGCGAGGATCGATCTCGAGGCCGAAAAGGTTATCTCGCAGCACCGCTTCGACTGCCGCTTCAACCGATAGACCTTCTTCATGCATTCGTAAACGAACCAGTAGATCGATCGCGGCGACTAAGAAGTGTCCGCTACCGCAAGAGGGATCGAGTACTTTGAGCTCCGCTGCAGTGCGCGGCCAACCTTCGTACGTTCCGCCCATCGGACGCCACGGGCCATTAAGAAGTTTTGGCTCCCCTCGCCCCGCTTCGGGGAGAGGGGCTGGGGGTGAGGGGCTTGTCTTCGAGGTTCGATCAAGCTCAAACCCCTCACCCCCCGGCCCCCTCTCCCCTGAGTACAGGGGAGAGGGGGAGGTAGGATTTATGGGATTGCGAACAAATCTCAAATACTCAAACTCATATCCACCGGCGGTTTCTAAAGCGACCGCACGACGCAGTTCGGCTTCGTCTTTCGCGGTGGTTGCCAGCGATGCTTTTTGCGCGAGCACCTTTCCTGCATGCCACGCACCCAGCGTGTTATGCAGTAGGAACAAGACCATGTAGTGTTCGGTGAAAAGCTGCGTAACGGCAGGGATCGAACGCCCATCGATCTTATCGCCCGACGCGTTGACGCGATCCTTCTCTTCGCTCTGCCAAAACTGATAGACCCAGCCTAGCGAATCATCCGCTGTGAATACTTCTGATGGTAACGAGCCCAGTAGGTCATTTAGATCGCGCTGCGTTTCTTGCGAAAGTCTGACCTCCAATAACGGATCATCTTCTCGGAAGATGGCTGGCAATGCAGCCGAAGCAAACTGCCCACCGAGTACCCAAGGATCAACTTTAGATTCTTCCGCGATTTCAACCAGCGCTTCCATCGACACCGGCTGACCGTACTCGGGATCGATCAGGAACTCGTTCTCGGCCAAGAATCGGACGAAGATCATTCGATGCCACTGTTCGTAAGCACACTCCTGTACTAGTCGATCGATTTGCTGCACCTCGGACTGGGAGTTCCGAATGTCACCAATCTGTTTGCCGTGCGCACGTAGGCGAACACGCAATTTCGCTTGTGTATCAGTTAACGCTCCACGTTTCCCTTCGTGGACGTTCAGCTCCTTCAAACGGTCAGTCACATCAGCGACAACCAAGTTGCGAGCCTTGATAATGACTCGTTCCAGGTCTTTGCGGAGTTCGGGTTTTAATGTAGCCATATTTAGTCCAACCACTTGTCTTCGTATTCGATGCCGGCTCGTTGCTATAGCTCTTCTAGTCTTCACGAAATGTCTTCACGCGGTGATGCTCAGCCTGATTGGCTATGTATTTATTCACCTGAACCCGTGCGGTCGCGCTCACCGTGAAAGCGCCATATCCTTCCTGCCACGCAAACGAAGGCAAGCCGATGGTTTCGTGTACCCAAAGCGAGCTGGCCTTTTTTAATTCGCGCATGAAATCAGCCAAGCAGTGCGTCGATTTCAATCCAACCAAGAGATGAACATGGTCGGCAGTTCCTCCAACGCCTTGCGTGAATCCCTTCAAGCCGTTGACCGTTCCGCCAAGGTACTCGAACAGTCGCTCTCGCCAGTCGTCGGCAATGAATGGTCGACGCTCCTTAGTGGAGAAGACCAAGTGATAATGGAGGCTGAGGAAGGTAGAGCTCATTAAACGACTCCCAAGAGTTCGTGACTAAGGATTACCCCGAAGGGGTTCGAGCAATTAGCCGGTGGTAAGCGCAGCGCAACCACCGGTTGGCGGCACCACGCACGAATTGCATCCCGGAGGGATGCCAGCACCCATGCGCTGCGATCCCTCCGGGATCGGGTGCGCGTGGATGCGTTACGTACCGGTGGTGCGCTGCGCGACCACCGGCTAATAGCTGTGATCCCTTCGGGATGATTCCCAAGCCGATTGTCTTCGGGATGATTCGGAAATGCTCTCATGATACGCTCACCGGTCCCTGCTTGAGCTTCTCCAGTAGCTCGTTTTCCTTTTCACTCAACCATTGCTTCACATCTTCCGGTGTTTTTAGTGTGCCGCTTGTTAGGCGAACTTGCTGCAACTTGGGCTCGAGCAATTTGCCAGCTTGAGCTAACGCAGCCGAGAACCGACCAGGAATTGCAGCCGATTTATCTCCCCACGAAGAAAATGGAGTTGAATCCAGAGTTCGCAATAGCTCGTCATCGGTTCCAACCTTGATCGCCGCAACGTCGGTGATCCCATTGGAGCTGAGAACACTCGACTGCTGATCTGCCGTCAGTTTGGTCCAGACGTCTGACTTGGTCAGCAGCGACATCTGTTGGTCATGCGTGTTCTTCAAGGTTGCATGCGCTGTTGTGACGGAAGCTCGCAGCAGCTCAGCACATTTCTTTACGAGTCCCGACACGTGATCCGAAGTGTCGAGCAATAGACGATTGGATTTGACGCTTTCGGCGGAGGACTTAGTAGAAGAGGCTTCCAGCCTCTGTTCAGGAGTTAAGAGGCTGGAAGCCTCTTCTACGTGACGAAGCATGCGATCTAGGGTCTTCCAATTCGGAAGACGCTTCTCAGCAAGTTCGCCAAGCTCTCGCCACTGCTTCGCGAGTGTTTTAAGCTCGCATTCCTGCTCTAACAATTTGCCCAGCCGTTCGTTCCCTGCATGGTTGCGCAGGTCGATAATGCATTGGGTATCTGGCGATGGCGGAAGCGGTGCTTCTCCGCCCGCGTGCGATGCGAGGCCAAGCATCGCATCAATGAATTCTCTTGATTTGCTCTCCAAATCATCGCTGCTCTTCGCAGCCACTCCAGCACTTTGGAACAATGCACACAATGCAAGTTTCTCTCTAGCGGAAATGACACGTGTGACTTGGCGGAACTCCGCTTTCTTAATTTTGGTTTGATCAAGGTTGCCGGCCGAAACAGCTTCTCCGGAGTATCGAACGGAGACGTCGCCTGCATTATGCAGGGCCATAAGTGCGCCGTCGACCGCGTCCTGGGGCCAACCATAGGGTGGCGAACCAAACTTCTTATGAAGATCACGCCCTTCGGCACCAGAGCCAATCGCCTTCAGAATCGCTTTGCAGACGGGGTGTGCTTTGGCTTCGTCTGTCCATTTGATCGCTTGAAGAGGCGTGTCGTCTTTCGCTTTCGCTCGCGTGATGACGACCGGCCAATTCTTGTAGTCAGCGTCTTTAAAATCTGGGAACATTCGGACGAGGGCTGCGTTTCCTGCATCGACGATTTTCTGTTCTATCGTGATGCCGTTGACTTCTGCTCCGCCACCTTTGAAGACCTTGGCGGCATCGATGATTTCGACTAACAGTTCGTTGCGATGACTCGCCGCATCCGACATGCGAGTCTCCATCGCCTTCTTGGCTTCTTCGCCTTCGGGCGTGCTGGGGACACCTTTGAATTGAATCGTTCCCGCGGCTGCCTCGTTCCGAATGATCTGCGATTTAAGAGCGTCTGCATTTCCACGCGGCAGGAAGACGAAAACAATTGGACTGTCCGTGCCAGCGGCTCGCGCAGCTTCGACGACATTGGTGTCTTTGGTGTTATATCCGTCGCGAATCCAAACCGGGACCGTATCGTCCCAAGTAGAAGAGGCATCCTGCCTCTTGTCGTTAGAAGCTTGTGTGAT
>JAYVHC010000880.1:0-5159 GCA_043771575.1 Planctomycetia bacterium | reverse complement strand
TACGCCAACGGCGTTAGATTCCACAGCCCAGGGTCGCGGCTCTGCCGCGCACCCTGGGTTTCCGATCCCTAATTGCCGCGGCTACCCCAACGGGGTTGGACAACCTGTATGTATAACATGAAACATTCGCAGCATTTTCGATACGAGTGGCGTACCCAGGGTGCGCCGCGTACCGCGGCGACCCTGGGCTATGGAATGCAACGCCGTTGGCGTAAAAGCCGAAATGGCGTAGGTACTCTCAAAACCAAATTGTCGATCGGACAAATTGAAACTACGCGTATGGAGTGGTAGTTTAATGTCAAGCAGCGACCCTTCTTATCCGAGTAGCCCCCGACCCACGCACCAGCATGTCCCAATCTCTCGCCCAAATTTATTTGCACTTGGTCTTTTCAACCAAGAATCGAGCTCCTTCTTTGCGAGGAATCGAAGAGAAAATGCACGCATATTTAGTTGGTGCGTGCAATAACTTGGAATCCCCTTCATTGATCGTCGGAGGTGTGGAGGATCACGTCCACATCCTTTGTCGGCAATCCAAGAACGTCGCAATCAAGGATTTGGTGGCCGAGATCAAGCGGGAATCGTCGAAATGGACCAAGACACAGGGACGTGCATACGAAGAGTTCTATTGGCAAGGTGGCTATGGGGCCTTCTCGATCAGTCCATCGCACGTGGCGGCGGTCAAGACGTACATTTCGAATCAGCGAGAACATCATGCGCAGGTTACATTTCAAGACGAATATCGAAGACTCTGCAAAAAATATGGCTTGGAGCTTGATGAGCGTTACGCCTGGGATTGAGTCGTATCGTTTCTATCCAACTACGCTGACGGCGCTGGATTCCACAGCCACTACGCCAACGGCGTTGGATTCCATAGCCCAGGGTCGCGGCTTTGCCGCGCACCCTGGGTACCGAACCCCATTTTTTTTGCGGCTACCCCAACGGGGTTGGACAAACTGTACGTATGATCGAGCAGCTTACATGGAGTTGCTTGACTGGACGGCTCGGCAGATTGTAACAGGCAAGCGTGGTGCAACACCCGAAGATGCTCCGCCGATATTCGAGCGATTGAAAATCAAGCCGGCTGTGTTAACCACCGGACTCTTGCCCTATTATTGGCCAAGCCCGGCGGGCGATACATTGAGGGAGTTATTCCATAGGCATATTGGAACATAGTTCTCCCGGTTGATAACGAATGTGTCGCCCTCTGGGCTTTAACCGAGAGTGACATAATTCCGGTGGTTCACACCACCGGCAGGGATGTATCGCCCGCTGGGCTTACAGATTTCGAATACCAAAATAACTCGCACCGGTTGGGCACGCCGGTGCGCTGAAAAGACGCCGGTGCGCTGAAAAGACGCCGGTTTGGTACGTCTGTAAGCAACGCTGGTCGTGCCAGGCTTATTACGAACTGCTTACGAACCGCTATTAATTCAATGCTGGTGGTATCTTCCATGCCTCATCAAAAAATCCGGATTGAAGAACTGTTTCATCCACCTTGGACGCGGCGCTGTCACGAGGATTCTTTCCGACTTTTGTAACCGCCCAGTCGCCGAGTCGCGGAAAGACCATGTAACTGAATCGAAGTTCTGAATCATGGTAGGTGTGGCCGCTGTTGAAAACGACATAACGATCCAGGGCACCTGGAAGAGGACTGGGAGAGATCATCTGCAGTCCGTGTTCTGCGGCGGGATAGTGTGACGAGCCAAGCTGGATTTCATGGCGAGTCCATTGGACTGGCATCTCGCGCAGTGCAAGACTGATCAGTTGGTTGCTGCCTGGATCACCGAACAGAATAAGATTGATGCGACGCATATCTTCCTGAGTCACATCCGTATCGTTCTTGATCGGCAGGTCGCCGCGATAGTGTCGTCGCCATTCATAAGCGAAACGCCTGAGGTTCGCGTCAGCCCAGTCGCCGACGGCTGCGTTCCATGGCTGGCCGGTACCCCGAACACACAAGAAGGGCGTGGCAAAAGCATCGTCGATCGGTCCCTGAAGGCCGGGCCGTTTGCCGCTCAATTGAACACGGTCTCGCTCGCCTTGATGATGCCATGAGCCGTCTTTCAATTCGAAGACCACCGTACGAGCAACACCCGGTTGCCCATCGGTTATGACAATCGCCGTCCCGTTGACCGTTATAGTCGCAGCCGGATCGCGATCAGGCTTTAGACGAATCGCGAAGCGATTGATGTTCTTCAGGTTGCTCACCGTAATCGAGCCATCGTTGGCCATGCGAACATCGATCTCGGCACGTTGGTAGTGTTGCTGCAGGCCTAGAATCTCGACCCAGTGGCAACGACTGAACTTTAGCGTCCAGGTGACAAAACGAATGTGAAGAAACTCCCTTTACGAATATATTTGCATCAGCCCATTGATCCAGCTTCACAGCCGGATTTGTTCGCAGTACGGCGAGTTGTTCTTGGAGCACCAGCAACTCGGACTTGATGGCCTCTCGTTCCGTTTCGGACAATTCGCCTTGGGCAGGGTGTGCAGCGTTGGCTAACAATGTCGGGACGCAAAGAGCGATTAGAATGCCGCCGATGACTGCTGCGAAGACGTACACGGCCGATCTATACGAAGCACTACGCTTAAGCATTGCAATTTGGCTCATGCAATGACTTCCTCGATTGGGTGGCCGTGGTCAATTTCCAGTCGTTTACGCCCGGGGACTTCTAGTTTGCGTGAATCAAGGCCCAGCTGTTTTAGGATGGTTGCATGGATATCGGTGACATAATGCCGATGATCAACGGCATGAAAACCAATTTCATCCGTCGCACCATGGGCGATGCCACCTTTGATTCCGCCGCCAGCCATCCATACTGAAAATCCATACGGATGGTGGTCACGACCGTCGGTTCCCTGTGAGGCTGGAGTGCGGCCAAATTCGGTGGCAAAGATCACAATGGTTGAATCCAGCAAACCGCGTTGCTTCAGATCCTTGAGCAGCCCGGCAACAGGCTTGTCGACTGCTTTGAAATTGTTCTCGTGATTTGCCTTCAGCGCACCATGTGCGTCCCAAGCTCCTGCGCCACCTGCTCCGTGCTGCACCTGGATGAAACGAACACCGCGTTCAACCAGGCGGCGGGCCGTCAGCATTTGTGATCCGAATGCTTGAGTTGCGGAATCGTCCAGTCCATACATCTCGTGGGTCGCTTGTGTTTCTGATGCGAACCCAAGTGCTTCTGGAACGGACATTTGCATTCGGAAGGCCAGTTCATACGCCTTGATACGAGCCTGCAGAGCAGGGTCATCCGGATACTCGGTGGCCTTCAGACGATTTAGGCGTCCGGCAATTTCGAAGTTGAGCCGTTGTTCGTCAATCGAAAGGCCGCTGCTGGATTTGCCGTAGTCCAACGGATTCGCCGGATCGATGCGAATAGGCACCGCATCATGCGCCGGGCCAAGGTAATGGCCGTCTTTGGCATTCCAGTACTCGCGATTCCCCATCGAAATGAATTGCGGCAAGTTGTCGTTTATTGAGCTCAGTCCATAATCCACCCAGGCACCTAGCGTTGGGAATTCTCCGTCCAACATATGTCGCCCGGAATGGAACTGAGTCTGCGCGCCGTGATTGTCGTCTGTTGTCCACAGCGAACGGACAATTGAAATGTCGTCGATGCAGCTGCCCATATGTGGCACCCAGTCACTCAATTCGATCCCGCTTTGCCCGTACTTTCTGAAGCCTACCTGCAGTGGATAGATCTTCTGCCGTATCTCGACATTGAACGCTACTTCGCGTCGTTTGAGTCGTTCGGGGTTCTGCGTGTCAGCGTATGGCGTTTCGCTGATGGACTTGCCAGCATACTTGTTGATCTCTGGTTTGGGATCAAACGATTCAATGTGGGAGACACCGCCGTTCATGAACAGCCAGATGACTGCCTTGGCTTTCGGTGTGAAGTGTGGCTTTCCATCTGGAGGCTGCCAAGCGGTAGCTTCAACATCATTGGCAGCGCCATCCCGCGCAAACATCGTTCCAAGCGCCAACCCGGCAATGCCTCGACCGAGGTCATTAAAGAATGCTCTGCGCTGCATTCCGAGGTGACTTGTCGTGTGATCAAACTGGGGCATCGTTGTATGGCTCCGAATACGAAAACGGATTGGCGGCGTTTATCGGATCGTGATGAAATCGTTGTGATTCAGTAGCGTGTGCACGAGATTCGTTCGAGCCGAGTGTGCGGGGTCCGGTCGTTTGTTGATCTGTGCGAGTTTAGTCATGCGTTCAATGTATTCTTTCAACATTGCCAGCTCAGCAGCTGTCGGCTCTGTACTCAACACAACTGTGAAGGCCGCGCGAATGAACGTGTCGTCGGATGCAGATGGATTGGCTGCGATGATGCGTTGCACGATCTTGACTGCCATATCGCTGGTCAGCGAACTGTTTTCCATTGCAAGAGCCTGCTGTGGCACAATGCTGTCTGCCCGGCGATAGCAATCTAGAACATTGGCATCGTTAAACATCGTCAGAAACGTGTGATGATCATTATGCGAATGAACAAAGTACATGCTACGACGGCGGGATAGCTCATCGTTGACAGGGAGCGGTGGCCCGCCGAAAGATAAGTCAAGGTCACCCGCCAATTGCAGCACCGAGTCACGGACTATTTCAGCTTCCATTCGCACTGGATTCATTCGCCAGTAAAACTTGTTGTCGCTATCTATTGCAAGGTTTGCTGCTGGGGCTCCCGCGCTGGACGACGACAGTCGATAAGCCTGTGACGTGACGATCAACCGATGGATGTGCTTCATGCTCCAACCGCTTTCGACAAATTCCACGGCCAGCCAGTCCAAAAGCTCGGGATGAGTAGGAGGAGTACCTTTGAGACCGAAATCGAACACTGTCGGTACTAACGGTTCCCCCATGTGCCTCATCCAAATGTGATTCACGGCTACTCGAGCTGGAAGCGGGTTATTTGGATCAGTCAGCCACTTTGCGAAAGCCGTTCGACGTCCGGTACTGTTGGTCGGGAACGGTGCATCAGCGTTGCGATTTTGATAGTCCTCCTGAGTTTTCTTCGCGCCTGGTAACGGTGTGTACTTGTCGCTTGCCATATCACAAGCGGTTCGTGCGGCGTCGAATGCAGCTTTGGCTTCGGTAAGTTTTTTATCGGCTTCGGCATTCTTATCAGCGGCGGCCTGCAACAGAGTCAGTTCTGCTCGAG
>JAYVHC010000879.1:0-2801 GCA_043771575.1 Planctomycetia bacterium | reverse complement strand
GTCGGGGGTGGCAGCGATGTGATGACCGGCGGAATCGATTCTGACTATTATGAAGTCCACTTTAGTACGGTTGTTATCAATGACTTCTATGGAGGCAATGACACCATCGACTTGTCAGCCGCTCAGTCAGGCGTCAAGCTAAATCTGAATGACAACGCGGGCGCCCCACAAACGGTATTCTCAGGTAGCACCCTGGCTATCAACGGTTTCTTCGAAAACTTGATTGGCAGCACGCACGACGATTTTTTGGTAGATGAACTGTACGGCCATGCTGGCACTGACACATTAGATCTGCTTGGCCAAAGTTACAACTATCGGTTGCAAGCAGGTCACTCGATTGAGAATATCATCCATGCCCCAAGCTTTGCATTCGTTGGCCCGACGAGCGGTGCTGTGAGTCAAGTCGTGACGTTTGTGCTGACCGGCAACAACACTCAAAGCGGAACTCGATATGTTGTTAGCTGGGGCGATGGCACAAGCAGTACAGCGACTGCAAATAGCGGTCCGCTTACCGTGGCTCATCAGTATCTCAACCCAAGCCCAGCCAGTGGATTTAATGTAACGGCCGATTTGGTCAACTCTACCAACGTGAAATTGTTTACCGTCACGCGGTCGATTGCCATTTCGCAGATGGCCACCGTAGTCGAAGGTAATGTGCGAGCCCTATACGTTGGTGGCGGGTCCAGTACCGATAGTATCACTGTCCGCCGCATCAGTGCCACTTCCTTCGGCATCAGACTCACTGCCACGGGTAGCGAGACGATATTTAATTATGGCGGAGGAGCGAATTCCGTTGATCGCATCGTGATCAATGGGTTGGCTGGCAATGATACAATCACGATCGATCCGCTGCTTACCATTCCTGCTGAGCTGGACGGCGGTGAAGGCAACGACGTTCTGCGCGGCGGTGGCGGCAGCGACATCTTGATCGGCGGTGACGGAGTCGATCAGTTGTATGGCAATGGCGGCAACGACCTATTGATCGGTGGGCGAGGCAAAGACAAATTGTATTCCGATGGTGACGGCGACATTTTGATAGCCAGTTGGACCGACCACGATGGCAACATCCAAGCTTTGCGAGAGATCATAGCCTATTGGGGTTCAAATCCGGCAGACAGTTCGCTTACCTGGTATCAAACGCGGCTAAACGTGTTGGGTAATGTGGGCACCGCTGGGGGCTTTAGGTTGAATACCACGACAGTCCACGACGATGCCGAGCTGGATGTAATATACGGAGTGTTTAACGCACCTGCCGGATCGATCCGCAAGCGTAATTTGTACTTCGCCAAGCTCGTGGGAGCAGGCATTAACGACAGCATCCTCAACAAAACCGCCGATGAGACCGCAATCAATACACCAAACGCCTAGAGCCCGAGTTTCACAGTTCTAAACAAATTTGCCATGCACCATGAAATGGAGGGGAGAGCGACGCTCCTGCGGAGCTTTATCGAGCCGCCACCCGACGTTTGCAAGCACCGGGAATTGGGTCCGCTGCCGGAAAACGCTCGGCTCCCGACCCGTGTTTTGGTTGAAATGGATTGAAGTTGTTTAGAGTGGCGGCCTGCGTCTCCCCTATTCGCCCTAGTGGAGCGTCCAACTTTAATTTTCGGGTTATTGACGTTTGGGTGGCACGCCCTGAGTCTTCGAAGGGCGTGGTTTTGCGTGACGCGCGACGCCCTTCGCAAAGCCTCAGAGCGTGCCACCCTAAAATTAGAGTTTGACGCTCCACTAGTACATGTTGGATCCTTTTTATGCAATGAAATTGAGACACATTCCTTTCCGGAATGATGATTGTTGGCGTAAAGGCGAGTAGAATATAAATCGGCAATTAATTTAAATACTGTTGTTCACGTTTAAGTAACTCTTCTGGTTAGTCCCATGATGAAAAACTCCTTTATATCTATCTGCCTGCTTGTAACGGCTTGTTATGCCGCACCTGCACATGCGAACGTGTTGTTGAACGTTTCGCTTACGAACTTTACGCAGAGCACTATAGAAGTTTCCTTCGATATTGAAGCGACTTTTAGTTCACTTGATTCAAACGGAGATCCACAATCGGGCGACTTTGTTAGTTCTCTATTGTTTGGGCTGGAGAACAGTAGTGCTAGTTTGTTGTCGGTGGGACTCACCCCGTACGATCGATTTACGGTCGATACCGCTGGATATCCGTGGGATGGTGCGGTTGATGACGACAACGGGCGAATCTCGTTGGATGCTCGCACACTTCCGGATTACCTCGTTGACAACACTCCGCTCATACTTGCGAGGTTGTACATAAGCACAGTAGGACTGGCGAATGATAACTATGTTTTGTCGCTCAATTCGCCTATTAACTTTGGCCAAGGCACTCTTGACGGTGTGCCCAATGACGTCTTGGACAAAATCTCTGTAAATGACGGAACGTTCACAGTACTTAGCAACCATACAGTTCCAGAGCCCAGTTCGTTAACGATTCTCATGCTTGGGGCTGTTGCAATGTTGAACTGTCGTCGGCGGAGCGTATAACTTCCTATGAGTTGTTGCGTCATTCTATCGTACAATAACAAAAGAGTTTCCGGCGATGAATGCTCGCGATCCACGTGAAGCTAAATTCACTAGCAAGGACCTGAAAAAAGTCAGCGACCCTGCGAGTGACGAGACGTTAGGTCATGATGGCAACGCAGGGTCTACATCGCCCACATTGCCCACATCAACCTCCTACCTTCCGTTGACCGGGGCTGACGCGCTTACGAAGGAATTCGATCTCAACCAGCCCGGTGAGACAGCCAACTATTCGCGCGATGATACGGGCGAATTTACGG
>JAYVHC010000878.1:0-5481 GCA_043771575.1 Planctomycetia bacterium | reverse complement strand
GTACAACCGTGCGGACGGTGACTCAATTGCTTTCGGGTTCGAACGCCAATGATGTAGCCGGCGCGCTCCAGGCATTGACCAACATTCAGTACGTTCCGGACGAGCAAGCTTGGAAAGTTGACGACGTTCAAGTCAAATTCTCTGCCGACGGTCGACAAGCGACGGGCAAAGTCGACGACACGACATTTGAACTAAAGTTTGATGGGAAGGCCGATGCGCCGCGGGCGTTCGATGACTGGCCGGGCATGACGGCCAAGCAACTCGATCGCGGCGATCTTGAAAAACAATTGACGCGCGGCGTGCGACGGGCGCTGGAAGTATTTGCCCCTTCGCCTGTGCTGACCAAACCGGCTCAACGCGAACGAAAAGTGGAACACGGCGAACTGCGTTGGGTCGACGGCCAGCGGGTGGTGTTGCTGAGCGGTACGCCCGAGGAGATCGGCGAAGCTCACGGGAAATTGCTCAAGCAGGAAGCCAGCCGCTGTATCGATTCCGTCATGTATGCCTTTGGTACTGCGCAGACGATCTTGACCGGTCGTTGGTTCCGCGATGACTTAGATGCGGCTTATGCCAAGTTGGCAAAGCATATTCCCGAACGCCACAAAGTGGAAACGCGAGCGATGGCGGAGAGTCTTGGGTTGGAAAAAGATTTGGTCGAAGCCCTGAACGTTTTTCCGGAAATGTTTCATTGCTCGGGTTTCGCACTATTCGGCAATGCCACCAAAGATGGCAAGCTCTATCATGGCCGCGTGTTGGATTATATGACCGAGATTGGTTTGCAGGACGCTGCCACGACGTTCATAGTGGCGCCCGACGGAATGATTCCCTTTTCTAACGTGGGTTACGCAGGTTTCATCGGCAGTGTTAGCGGCATGAATGCCGAGAAAATTTCGTTGGGAGAAATGGGCGGTCGGGGAGAAGGTCAGTGGGATGGCGTTCCCATGGCCACCCTGATGCGACGTGGCTTGGAGGAGTGTTCATCGCTCGCTCAGGTCAAGGATTTGTGGAGAAATAATCCGCGAACGTGCGAATACTATTACGTGTTCGCTGACGGTGAAGATCGATCGGCGGTCGGAGTGGCAGCGACGCCGGACAAATTGCAGTTTATTGCACCCGGTGAATCGCACGAACTGCTGGGCGAAGGCATCAAAGACGCAGTTGTTTTGTCGGCCGGTTCGCGTTTAGAAGAGCTGCGCAAACGTGTGAAAACCGGTTACGGAAAATTTGACGCCGATAGTGCTCAGGGTTTGATGTGCCGCCCGGTGGCGATGGAATCGAATTTGCACAACGTCTTATTCGTGCCTGAAGACGGTGTGCTGTATATCGCCAACGCGGACCACAAGCATCCCGCGGCGGAGCGACCTTACGTGAAGCTGGATTTGCTTCATTTGCTGAAGCAGATGCCGACGCAGGCTGTCGTGAAAGTGACGCTTGACGATGCGAAGTTATCGACGGATTCAAAGTTTTCGGCGAGCGATACACTCAACGTGGGCGATGAGCCCCGTGCGGATGCGAAGCTATGCCTCGATGGACTGAAATGGAATCCGAACGACTTTTCGGTGAGCATCGACGCGGCCAAGGAAGACTGTGGCGACTGGTTAGTTCGATTTCCATCCGCCAAACCGAGCGGCAATGAAATCAACGACAATGTGGCCATGGAATGGTATCAAGCTAAGGATAAATCAGGCCGCGCGATTGAGGCGCCAGCGGCGGTTATTGTGCACGAGTCCGGCAGCGGCATGACGGTGGGACGGATTGTGGCTCGTTCGTTGCGATCGAAAGGCATTCATACGTTCATGATGCAGTTGCCGTATTATGGTGTCCGCCGCGGGCCGGTCGGTCGCCCGAGCGGCAGCAACTTGGTGGGTGCCTTGCAGCAGGGGATAGCCGATGCGCGTCGAGCCAAAGATGCGGTGGCTGCGATGCCACTGGTGGATGAGTCGCGTATCTCATTGCAAGGCACGAGCCTAGGCGGGTTCGTTACGGCGACTACCGCAGGGCTCGATCACGCTTATCACCGTACGTTTGTTCTGCTAGCGGGTGGCGACTTGTATGGTACGCTCATGTCGGGCAAGAAGGATGCGGAAAAAGTTCGCGCTGAATTGACCAAAACTGGGCTGAGCAATGATGAAGTCCATCGGATGCTCGACAGCATCGAACCTCTGCGGCTGGCACATCGCGTTGACCCTAGCCGCACTTGGTTGTTCTCTGGCAAGTACGATGACGTCGTACCTCCACGCAGCGCTCAACTGTTCGCCGAAGCCACGCGCATCGACGCTTCGCATCATGTCGAGATGCTCGCCAATCATTACTCTGGGATTGTGTTTCTGCCGATCGTTACCAAGCAGATGTTCGAGATCATGTGCGAACCGGCTGAATGACTGTATCCCGTGTGCCACTGGCTCTGCCAGTGCAACGTAGCAGGTGAATAAAGCGCAAGCATGATCGCTCCACCTCAATGAACGATCACGAAAAACCTTCGAAGTTACAAATTAGGCAAAGACCTTGAACGTGGTGACACTATGCACCGAATCCTTCGTTCGTCTCGCACCAAGTCGTTAACTCGTTGGACGAGTTGTTAGCATGTATGGAATATGCCTTCGCTCGCACTGACAGAGCCAGTGGCACACAAACCGAAGACTCTTGGTTCAGTGTCCCCGTCGGATGCTAGATACCGAGCGCCACAAAACGACGCAAAATACACAAACGAGTCTCAGCGTTCAGATCGATTGCATCTTTTTATGCGTTTTATGCGTTCTTTCGTGGCTAAATGAATCGTTGGGAATTTGTTAGCGGCGAAACTCGACGGAATCGATATTCATCAAGCCTCCCGGGTTCTTTTCGTTTTTGAAGACGAGGTAAACGTCGTGGCGGCCGCTAGGTTCTTTTAGGTCGATGATCTTCTCGGTGAATGCGTGCCAATCGCCGTTGACTTCGACGGGGACGCTGCCGAGCAGTGGGCCGTCGGCGGTGCCCCGATGAGCCTCAACGATGCCGCCTGCTCCCGCGCTGGCGGCTCGAATGACGATCTGCTTGGTTTGTGCAAGCGACATTTGGCTAAAACGCAAAAACCCATTGTTCTCGATCGCGCCCATGAAACGTTTGCCTTGGGCTTGGTCGGCACCTAGCGGCTGAGTGCCTTTATATTCGTCGGCTGATTCGGCTTGAATGTGCCGACTGCGGAGCACAATTGAACCAGAACCGGAGAGAGCTGGGATCTCGTTGCGACCTAGATCGGTATAGGTGGCTTCAAGCTGCACGGTGTCCAGCGGCTGCTTCATGACCAGTTCATTGCGGAAGCCGCGAGTGCTGGGATTGCTCGAGTCGGCTTTGACTGAAATTACGTACTCAACCATTTGCTGTACTTGGTCGCGAGTGTGTTGCGAATGAGGCAGCATGGCAACTTTGCCCCACACACCGGTCGAACCTTGAATGACGCGAGTCACTGATTGGTCGACTTGATGCGGTTGGTCGCGATACTTATTGGCGATGTCGACGAACATCGGGCCAACCAGCGGTCGATTCACCGCGTGGCAATTGAAGCAATCGCTCTTGCGAATGAGCGCCAATCCTGGAGGGTCGTTGGCTTGACTGTCGTTTGACTTGACCGCGGAGATTTCGACAAAAACCCGACTGGGCGCAGTGGAGTCGATTGGCTTGAGATTTCTTTCATCGGCTTCGTCAAAGTCGCTTGTTCCATCTTCTTGATCGTGAACCACGACTTGGTACTTAATCGGTTCATTTGGATCGAAGAAGTCGCCGTTTTTGGGTGCGGCAAATTCGACGACCGGTCGCGCATTTCCGACGATAACTGGCAGAGTAATCACGCTGCGCGCGCCTAGGCTATCCTTGACCTCTAATTCGACGGTGTAGGAACCCGGTTCGGTGAATTGAGCCTCCACGAATTCCGTATTGCCCAGGATCTTCTGTGTTTGCTGGGTGGTACCGGTGCGAATGGATTTCCACTGATACGCCAGCTTGTCACCATCTTTATCTGTCGAACCAGCCGCGGACAGTTTGACGGTCAGCGGTTCGCGACCGATGTTTCCTTCCGCTTTAGCAACTGCGACCGGTGCTCGATTGCCGCGCACGTAGTCGACGCGCACTAATTGGGCATCTTTGTTCACGCCCCACGTTTCGCCGTACTCGATCACGTACAGCGAACCAGCCGCGTCGAATTGCAAATCGATGGGGCGAATGAAAGTCATTTGCGGCAAAAAACGTTCAACGGATTTCAAATTTGAATCTGAATCCATGTGCACGGCGTAAATGGCGTTGCGTGACCATTCGAAAGCGAACAGAGTGCTGTTGTATTCTGCGGGAAATTTGTTTGCGGATTTAACTTTGTCGTCAAAGTAATAGACTGGTCCGGCACAAGCGGTTCGACCGCCGGTTCCAACGGCAGGAAACTCTTCTGAAGCGCCGGCCGGATAGTAGACGAAGGCCGGCCGCGCTGGTGGCAACTCTTTGGCACCGGTGTTATTGACCGAGTTGTTGACTGGATGTCTCGGATCTTGCGGCGCATGGATTTCTTTGGTCGCGAAGTCGACCATTGAATACGCTCGATTGTTGCCGATGAAGTAGGGCCAGCCATAGTTGCCGGTCGTGCGAGCTTGATTGACTTCATCGTAACCGCGAGGTCCGCGGGGCCCGTCTGAACCAGCGTCAGGACCAACGTCACCCCAATACAGAAAGCCCGTACGTTGGTCGATGTTCAATCGCCAAGGATTGCGGCAGCCCATGACATAGATTTCAGGATGACCGATCGAACCATCTTTTGGAAACAGATTTCCGTCGGGGATCGAGTAGGTACCATCCGCTTCGGGACGAATTCTCAAAACTTTGCCGTTGTAGCTCTTGGTGTTTCCTGCCGAACGTTGAGCGTCCCAAGGCTCGCGGTTTTCGCGCTGATCGATTGGCGCAAAGCCTTCCGAGTCATTGAACGGATTGGTGTTGTCACCGGTGCCTATGTACAGGTTGCCATCGGGACCGAACTCCATGGAGCCCGCATGGTGACAGCACTCTCGACGTTGTTCTTCGTATTTGAACAGCCGCTTTTCACTGGCGAGGTCGAGCTTGTTGTCGCGAAAATCAAAACGACTGATGTACTGCCCCGAAAAATCGGGCGGCGAATATTGCAGATAAATCCAGCCGTTCTTTTCAAAGTTCGGATCGAGTTCGAGGCCAATCAAGCCGTTCTCTTGAGCCGTGGTGACTTCTAATTTGCCGACCTCTTCGATTTTCCCATTTTTTGGGTCGATTGTCTTAACAATGCCTGCCAGCTCGATCAAGAAGATTTTTCCGTCTGGAGCCAAAGACATCTCCATCGGCTGAACCAGATTGCTACTGACGACCGTTTTTTCAAAACGGCTAGGATCCAATTCTTGGGCGCGGCCCGATGTCGGGCAGAAGGGAGTAAACGCGAGAAACGTGAGGATAATTTTCAGTCGGCGTTTGATAACCATTTTCATCAATATCTTC
>JAYVHC010000877.1:0-8598 GCA_043771575.1 Planctomycetia bacterium | reverse complement strand
GGATATCCCTGCGGGATGCTGCAAACGTTCCATAACCCTGTCCCCTCTATCCGCTCAATGGGTGCGGCTCGCGAACCAAAAACAAAAGGCATTGGATTTGATTCCAATGCCATGTATGTTCGTCGCTATAACTGAGCTGGCCCGTTACCAAGGAGCTCGAACTGGATACACTCCGAATTGGCGCGTGTGGCTTGGCCAGATCGGGGTGCCGTAGAAAGCTCCACCGCCAGGGGCGGTGGGTGTTGGTCCATACTGATGATAAATCGGAGTCATGGTGTTCTGGCTGACGCCCCACGAGTAATTCTGCTGCATCATCGAGTTCGGTGGGACGACGAGCGCGGTGGGTGCTCCGTAGGGCAAGTAGTAATAGTCACCATGCCAGGGCCGTTGGTTAGCATACTGCTGCGCCCAAATGTTGCCTCTGCTGGCTAAACCAAATCCCGCGGCTCTTTCGACGGGTTGAATAATTCGAGCGGGGGAAAATTGAGCCACAGCGTTACCTTGTAACGAAAGGCCAAGGGCGCATACGGTTGCGGCGATTAGCAAGTTCTTCATTTCAGTTCCTTTTGCAAGTTTCATCGCGTTCTAGCGTATGTCCGGCCGTCCGGTTCAGGCGATAGTTAGCGAGCCAAAGACATTGATTTCCAAAGGCCATGTACGCCCGTACGAACTGGTGGTACGTAGTAGTGAACGCCGGTCCGATTCAGGCCACGACCTTGGTCGTAGTAACTGTGGTAGCGCTCGCTATGCAGGTGCATCATTTCGTGCGGGTATAATGGTTGATAGGTGTAGTAAGTATGTCCCACGTGTTCTGGAACAGGTACCGGTGAAATGTACATCACCGCGTTGGTTCGGTTCGCAGAACCTTGGGTGTACTGGTTGGCGAACAACTGTGGGGCGATGCCATCTTGTGCTTGTGCCGTTGCTGCGAACTGAGTCAGTCCTGCGAAACCGACAATCGCACCAACGACAATCGCTTTAAGTAGCTTAATTCCGAAACGCATCAAAAGTGCTCCCTTCCTTGGGTCTTCTCAGAAACTCGGCTGATTCATAACTAATATGCTAAGGATCGCTTTGTGTTTTTTAAGTCCGTGTAACAGTCAGCGAATTTTCTGGGTGCCTTGCATGCAAGCACGGCGTGATAAATCCAGCTATTTATCCCCCTAGTCGTCCCATCGGAAAATTAGGCGGCTCGGCCCAACTGTATCTCGTTGCCATAGAACAACTTCGCGGAACTGAATAACCGAAAAGACCGAGCTAATCGGGCTCTCTCGTGGGAGCCTGTGCCACAACTCAAAAGGGGTGATTGCCCTCACAGTCTCCCCAAATAGCCGGTCTTGACTGAAACTCGATTCGCGGGAAAGCTATCACCCTCTGGAAAGTGGAAATGGAATCGTGAGTTTTGACAGCATTGGACTCAAAGTTCGAAGCGTTTGCTCGGTATTACGATTCGTGAAATTCGCCCCGGAATGACGAAGTTGACGAATAGCTAATCCGCTCTGTCGCGGACAGGGCGTCGTCTGGTTGAGAAACAAGGAGGAGTTCCGCTGTGGCAAAACGCCGTGCGCCCAACGATGACGCAGATAGTAATAACCCTGCGAACCCGATCGAAGCGGTCTCGCTGAGTGAAGCTGCCCAAGAACGTTACCTCAACTACTCACTTTCCGTCATCACCAGCCGTGCGCTCCCGGATGTCCGCGATGGGCTCAAACCGGTTCAGCGCCGCATTCTCTATGCGATGGACCAGCAGGGGTTGAACTTCAACGCCAAGCATCGCAAGTGTGCGTCGGTCGTGGGGGATGTGATGGGCAAGTACCACCCGCATGGCGACACGGCGATTTACGACGCGCTTGTGCGGATGGCTCAGCCCTTTTCGCTACGTATGCCGCTAATTGATGGCAGTGGCAATTTTGGTTCGATCGACGGCGACAATGCGGCTGCGATGCGCTACACTGAGTGCCGGATGTCTGCGCTCGCTTCGGAAGTTCTGACTGACTTGGGGGCGAACATCGTCCCATTTAAACCCAATTACGATGGCAGCCATCGCGAACCCGTCGTGTTACCCACGCGCGTTCCCAACATGTTGGTCAACGGAGCCACAGGGATCGCGGTCGGGATGGCCACCAACATTCCCCCGCATAACCTAGGGGAGGTTTGCCGCGCACTGCTCAAGTTACTCAACGATCCAGAGATCAAAGATTATCAATTGGTTGCCAATGACGCCGTTCAAGGACCGGATTTTCCCACTGGCGGTCAACTCATTAACACCAAAGACGAACTGCGCGAGATCTATCGCACCGGCCAAGGTTCACTGAAGATCCGCGGCACGACAAAATCCGGCGGCGAATCGCGTGGCAGCAAGTTGCTGCACATCATAGCGATCCCGTATGGCGTGAACAAATCGGTGTTGGTGGAACGCATCGCGGAAATTGTGGTAAGTGGCAAGATGCCGCTGATCGAAGATGTCCGCGACGTTTCGACTGAAGACATTCGCATCGATCTTCACTTACGCAAAGATGCTGACGAAGCCAAAGTGCTGGCATATCTGTACAAGAACACGCCGTTGCAAACCAATTTCGCGGTGAACATTACGTGCTTGGTGCCGACTGAGAATCCGGAAGTCGGCGCGCCACAGCGTTTGGGACTGAAGGAAGTCCTGTGGCATTTCTTACACTTCCGACTGGAGGTGGTCACCAATCGGCTGCAACAGGAACTCGACAATCTGCTGCGCCGCATGCATATCCTCGAAGGCTTCATGTTAGTCTTCGATGCGCTCGACGAAATCATTCGCATCATCCGCAAGTCGGAAGGCAAAGCGGATGCTGCCGACAAGATCATGAAGCGTTTTCCAGCGGCGAAGGGTGGACTGGATGAAGTGCAAACGGACGCGATACTGGAACTCAAGCTCTATCGATTAGCCCGGCTTGAGATCAACATTATTGAAGAGGAACTGAACGACAAGAAAAAGCGAGTCGCGCAGATTCAAAAGCTACTGAAAGAAAGCACCGAAGATACGATCTCATCAGGCCGCTGGAAAATTGTTCGGGCAGAAATTGAGGGCTTGATCACCACGTACGGCAAGAGCAAAGAGGGTGTTCGTCGAACTGAAATCATGACGATCGAAGAAGAGCTGGAGTATAGCGAAGAGGATTTCATCGTCGCCGAAGATTGTCACGTACTGTTATCGACCGATGGTTGGGTCAAACGACAAAAACAGATCGCTGATCCTGGCAAGAGTCGGCTGCGTGAGGGTGACGGCGTGCTGGCATGCATTGCGGGATCTACACGAGCTACTGTAGCGTTTTTCTCGTCCTTTGGAGTGTGCTACACGGCCAGATTCATCGACATACCGCCATCGACTGGATATGGCGAGCCGGTCCAAAAGCTGTTCAAACTCAAAGACGGCGAGCGAATTGTAGCAGCCATTTCGCTCGACCCGCGAGCGATTGGAAACATCGCCCTCAACCCCAAAAAGCCTGATCTCTGTCCACCAATCCACGGCTTTGCAGCGACCAGCAACGGCTATGCATTGCGTTTTGGTCTAGAGCAATTCGTTGAACCCTCCACTCGAAGTGGCCGACGTTTCGCGCGAGTGGCACCGGGTCATGATGTGATCGATGTCAAAGCGATCGACGGGAGCGAAACGATTCTGGCAATCTCCGCCGAATGCCGCGCGATGGTTTGTCCGGCTGTCGAAGTGAATTACTTGTCCGGTGCGGGCAAGGGTGTGTTGCTGATCAAACTGGCGAAGACCGATCGATTGTTGGGATACAAAGCATCTTCGGCGGATCGCGATCTGTTGGTCGTCGAGACCAATCGCGGTGCTCAGAAAACGATCTCGACAGCCAAGTATCGGGTGACGTCGCGGGGCGGCCGGGGTATTGAAGTGCAAAAGAACGGAAAAATCTCCGCGGTGATCAGCGAGCCCATAGGTGCTCCGGAACCGCTGCCGGAGAAATGAGAAAACCCGCATCAGCAATTGCTCGTAGAAGAAAGCAAGAGAAGAAGAGATAGTGGTTAGCGAATAAGAAATTAACGAAACGACTGTGGAATCAACTTCCGCGTAAGAGAGAACCATGAGCACAACAACCAATTCCTATAGTGCCGCCGACATCGTAGCTCTCGAAGGTCTTGAGCCAGTTCGCAAGCGTCCGGGCATGTACATCGGTAGTGTGGGCACAGCCGGTTTACATCACTTGGTTTGGGAAATATTAGATAATTCCGTCGACGAAGCCATGAACGGTTACGCGTCTGAGATTGTGGTCACGCTGCATAAAGATGGACGTACGGTTTCCGTCGCTGATAATGGTCGTGGAATTCCCGTCGATAAGCATGCCAAGACCGGTAAAAGCGCTTTGGAAATGGTACTCACGATTCTTCACGCAGGTGGAAAATTCGAGGGGAAGAACTATAAAACATCCGGTGGACTACACGGAGTGGGCGCGTCGGCCGTGAACGCGTTATCGAAGCACTTGATCGCCTTGGTGCGACGCGATGGCGCTCAATACAAAATGGAGTTCTCACAGGGCAAGCCGATCACGAAGTTGCAAAAAGCGGCCGGCGCGTTCCGTGGTACGGGAACGACCATTACGTTCACGCCCGATCCCACGATCTTTCCCAAGACTGATTTTGATGCAGAAACCATTCGCCAGCGACTCGAGATCACCAGTTTTTTGCATCGCGGAGTCAAAGTCCAATTTACCGATGAACAGAACAACAAGAAAGACAGCTATGTTCATGAAAACGGTATCGTCGATTACTTAGGCAAGGTGATTCAACAACGTGCTGCGCGTCCCACGCACGAGGTGCCCTTCACGGTTCGTAAAGAGGGTGACGAGCGTATCGAAGTCGCTCTGCAGTGGACGGAATCGACTGACGAGCATGTGCGATCCTACGTCAATGGCATTCCCACAGGCAGTGGTGGAACGCATGAAAACGGTTTCCGTAGCGGCATGGCCAAAGCGGTTCGCAATTTTTTCGAAACCCACAACTTGATTCCACGCGGTATCAAAGTTGGTCACGAAGACATTCGCGAAGGGGTTGTGGCCATACTTTCTGTCTTCGTGGGCGATCCCCAGTTCCAAGGCCAGACGAAAGATCGCGTGAACAATCCCGAGCTGCAGGCCGCCACTGACAACGCGGTGCGGGCTTCGCTTGAACAGTGGCTGAACAACAATCGCACGGTCGCCGAGTCGATTGTGGCGCGGATCATCGCTGCGGCACGCGCCCGCGCCGCTTCGCGCGCGGCTTCGGAATCGATCTCGCGGAAGACGAGCACTTCGCGGACGATGCTGCCGGGCAAGTTAAGTGATTGTCTGTCGGCGGGTCGCGGTAATTCGGAGATTTTTATCGTCGAAGGGGACTCTGCAGGCGGTAGCGCCAAACAAGGTCGCGATCGCAATCATCAAGCGATTTTGCCGCTGCGTGGAAAGGTACTCAACACGGAATCCGTCGCGCTTTCCAAGGTGCTGGAAAACAAAGAAATCTTAGATCTAGTCACTGCGCTCGGATGTGGCATCGGCAAAGACCTTGATGTGGCCCGCATTCGCTACGACCGAGTCATTTTGCTGGCCGATGCTGACTCAGACGGTCATCACATCACGACATTGCTACTAACGTTTTTCTATCGCCACATGCGACCCTTGATCGCTGACGGAAAAATCTTCATCGCTGTACCGCCCCTGTATCGCATCGATATTGGCAAGGAAACGTTTTGGGCACCCGACGAAGCGGCTCGCGACAAAATCCTTGGCAAAGCCGATAAACGCGCGAAGCCCGACATCACGCGTTTCAAGGGACTGGGCGAGATGATGCCCAAGGTGTTGTGGGAAACGACTCTGAACCCAGCCACGCGTCGCTTGTTGCGTGTCGATATCAACGACCAGCTTGAGACAGATCGCGTGATGGCAGATCTCATGGGTCGCGACGCTTCGGCTAGATTCCGTTTTATCATGGATCGAGCTGAAGACGCCAAAGAGATCGACGTTTAGGCGAGGGGCGGGTGGGAATTTACCTGCCACGTGGTGATTTTGGTTTGACGATGATGTCGTATTTGCTAAGACTTTTTGATCTCTGTAGTCGTTCGTTCCCACCGACTCCCACCAAGCCTTCAGACAGTCTACCCAGAAGTCGCTCGTTTCGTGATTGCCAAAGAAGAGCGAGAGCATTCCTGTTGCCATCACTAAGATTCCAAGTGGTACCAATTTGTCTTCCGCAGGTGGATCGTGATCCCAGCCCTTCTCAACTTTACCGTCTGATCGGTCCGGGTTTTTCCCCCCCTGAACGTATTCGCCCAAACTCACTTTCGCCTTGGTGTCGACGGAAATCTGGAGAGTCTCAGGTTCGTCTTCATACTCGGCGCGGACCGCCTTGAGGTTCTCAAAGATAGCGTCTGTCTGTTCTGTCTTTTTAAGAGGTTTCCCTTTTTGGATACGCTTCAAGCGGTAATTCATTCGGTCAAGCATGTCCCGGATCGTACGCACTTTTGGTAAAATTTCATCAGTATAGCTACGATCCTTGAGTTCTTGCAGCACGTCCTTCGCTGAAAGATTGGCATACATCCGATCCGTTTTTAATTCCGGATCTGCATGCGTGTGTGGCTCAACGATCAACTGAATATCGATCGCAAGCTGTGGGTTACGAACTTCGCTTCTTCGGTGCCCCTCGATTCTCGACTTTCTGAGGCGTTGTGAAGCTAGGATTTTGTTCTGCAATCCCCAACGCGATAGTTTCTCGCCCCCAGCCAAATCGATTCTCAGCTCTCCGCGTGTTGCCGCCACCGTGTTGCCAGTTGGTTCAGTCAACAATCGCTACATGTACACTGGCCGAGAGTGGGATTCTGTTCTAGCTCAATACCACTATCGGGCCCGAATTTATGACGCTAATTTGGGGCGTTTCGCGTCCAGAGATCCTATCGGATATGAAGGAGGTTCTGCTTGCTTCTACGAGTTAGTTTCATCTTCGCCGTTATTGCATGTTGATCCGCAAGGACTCTCCATACCTATTGGCAGTACGTGCGCTAGTTCAACCACGACAACCAGTTACGAAGTAGTCTGCCTTTACGATTCTGTCGGCTGGTTCGGTACTACAAGAAAACGTGTCAGCCATCCGCTACCGAAAGGAGGCGATCCCATAGCAATTTGCAACGGCAACGGGTTTGCTGGATATCAAATGTGGGAAACTACGGTGACGACTACAACTTCGCGCACGCCCTGCATGCCAACTCTCGCAACTACATGCAACAATAATGTCTTACCAGGCCCAGGTATAATCCGGTCGGTTGCCGTTGTCGGTGTGAGCTTGACAGCCTACTATGTAGGTGTCTCAGTGAATTACCCCAAGATTTCCAAGCGTCGCGTTCCGTACCCTTGGCCGAAAAAGAAGCCTGGGACCGAAGCCGGTCCCAGTGGAGGTCCTCCACCTCCAGATCAGCCGCCGCTTCGCTGGCCGCCGTGTCCCGATGGGCAATGCCTATGCTGTGATCTTCTAACTGGCGGCTTTGGTAATAACGGATCAATAGACGACATCACGTGTAAATGCAAAGACCCTGCTGAATGTTGGAGTGGTTTCCCATATTCGGTTTGCGTCGACCCGCTCCGACAGCAACCAGGCAAGCTACCAATCGAAGATCCAAACTTCCCAAAGTCTCGGTATTGAGGACGCAGACTCATGAAGGACATAGATGAGTTCTTTAATGAATTATCGTCGGATGACATTGTTCGTAAGTGTTATGCTACTACCTTCGCTAGTTCTTTCGAAGATGGCTCCGGACGCGTTGCTGTAGCGCTCTTGACGCTCCTTGAGGGCGAGATGGATTTAGCTACTGGGCAAAGCAACGAGTATTCCCTCTGCATCGGTCGGGCTGCTGTCTCGCTTATAGACGCGATTGGAAGGTTGCCAAAGCAAATGCAACTCGAGCTAGGCCCGCGTGTTTTACACGTACTAACTTTCTATACAAAATCAAACGATTCTGCAATTAGATGTCATGCTGCGCAATCTCTCAACAGATTATTTACATAACGGAGAGGGAATGGCTCCTGCGGATAGTGCCGCCAATGTTTGCCACTCTCACGTAAGGTAAGTTCAAAAACGTAGTAACTGAGTCGAGCACTTCGGATTTGGAAAAATGGTTTCCACGCAGTTGGTTGTTATGGCATGCGATTGGCTAAGGGGTTTAATGGGCTAATTGAGGGTCACTGATGACCACGAGCCCAGTTGAAGATGCGATTGTGATCGCGATGATGCACCTGAGTGCTGCTTGATTGTGTTTGAAAGAGTAGTTTTGCATCGCATTTTGCCCATCGACCCAAACAGCGATGGCAACGCTCGTAAATGCATCCTTACTTTTTCCTTGAGGGGAATCGTTGGAGCTAAGCAGCATAATTAAGCTCCAGTGTCATCGGCGGTCGTTCATCAATCGGTGGTGGGATGCCACTGGTGTGCTTGCGATTGTGCAACTCCTCGATCACAAACGCTTCAAGCACTCCACATTCGATCGAGGTAAGCCGCGCCCTGCCGATGAACAAATCCCGAATCGGTCGTGGTAAAAACTTGGGAGTGAGCCAAGCGATGCGAAGCTGCAACAGTAACTCGTTGTAG
>JAYVHC010000876.1:0-2697 GCA_043771575.1 Planctomycetia bacterium | reverse complement strand
CGTGCCCCCATTCGTTCGTGGAACCACGCTGCCAAGAATGAATGGAGGGTACCTGAGGCTTTTCTTTGAGCGGATAAACGATCTGGAATATCTCGTGCTCGAGTGGCACTTCCTCCCACTTGCGGTGTGGGAACACCTGCTCCATCGCTATCTCAAAATCACGCCACTCCTCATCACCCCAAAAGTCATCCACCATCATAAAGCCGCCGTTGTTGCAGTACTTCCGTAGCCCTTCAATTTCTGGGACGGTCAGCGCAATTCCACCCGGTTCGATCATGTAGAGAAACGGATAGTCAAACAAGCGTGGATCGGTGAGGTCAAGAATGACCGGGTACGGATTGACCTTCATTGATGTCAACTGTTGAAGGCGCAGCGAAAAATTTAGATCCGCGTCGGGATAATCGGTTGACCAATCCCCGCCTCGGTAGCGCCCATAACCACCGCCGTAATCACTGTAACGCACGCGTACAAAGGTAAATACGTCATGTGGAAAGTTCTGATTGCTGTCCCAGACGGGAACACCATTGCGATTATCGGCACTCCGATACCCGCCACCCCCGCGACCCCGCTGCACGGCGAAGGCGATCGCGCACAGCACTAACAGAATCAACGCAACCATAGCGTATTTGATCTTCACGGGCCGATCCTCCGTAACTCAGGCATAGGCGGGCTTCCGTTCAAGTCCGGTGCAACGATTTGTAAGGTGTCTGGCGAGTCTGCTTTGGATCCGGCTTGGTCTGCCTGAGTAACTGCTAACAACAATTCCTGAGCTTCTCGATAACGCGGCGATTCTTCCAGCGCATACAACACCTCGCGCCGCGCTTCATCGATTTGCCCGGCCGCGAACTGACTCCGCGCCAACCTATAATGCAAATCAGCGGGGTCGAGCGGGTCGAGTTGCTGCAGCGCCCTCAATGACGAAGTGGCCTCACCCGGCTTGCCGAGCTTTTCCACCGCTTCGATCCAAGCCTCGTGGCCAGTTGCAATTAACGGTTGCACCGCCAATAACTGTCCAGCCACTTCACGCAGTTTGTCCCAAGACTGACTCTCGCGATGCAACTGAATCAAACGCAATAGAGCCGGCACATTATCGCTCGACAACTTCGTCAGACGCTCTAGCGCGCTCAGCTCCGTTACTTGATCATTCAACGCGCGCGCAATTTTGGCTTCGAGCGCGATGCCGCCCCCTAGCTCTGCATCCTCCGGATACAACGTCAACAGACGCTCCACCGCTACCTTGGCTTCTTTCCAATCTTCATCCGACACCAACTGCGTCACGAGCATCAACTGGGCCGTATAGCTGTTTGGCTTCTCAGCTAACACTTCTTTCAACTTGGCCACCACCGCCCGCCGCGGCAAACCCTCGGAGCTGAAGTCCGTGGTCGGCGCGAATTCGTCGGACAACTTCTTCACGTAGCTCGCAAAGCTCTCATCGAGCGCCACCGTGTCACCGTATCTTCGAGCAAAAGCTTCGTTGATCGGTACACCCATACCGAGATCGACCAACAACTTCCGCAGCAATGGCAACCCCTGCGTGTCGATCAAATAGCGTACTGCCAGTGCAGATTCAAAATACGCAAACTGCAAATGCCCGCCGCTCTTGGGTTGCAAAAACGCACCGCTCAATTTCGACAACGGCACAAAGTCCTCACCTTGCAACATCTTCTTATACAACGGATTCAGCCGCTGACCCCAACTCGGATCGGCTTCTAATTCTTCATAGACCGAAATCCCTTCGCTCAACCAGCGCGGCATCCGATTGTTCGTCTTCTGGAGCGTAATCACGTGACAGAATTCATGCCACAGCACGCTTTCCCAATTCGACGGCGACTCACCCTGCGAGGCCGGGCTGTTGGCCGTGATCAATTTGCCAAAACATACTCCGAGAAAGCCCGCACCACCCGGCAATCCGAACGTTCGAATCGCGAAATCGCTTTGCTGCGGGAAGATCTCCACCGTCACCGGCTCAGTCAGTTCCAGTTCATACTTGGCCGTGATCGACTTCTTCGCTCGACGCAGCAAGTCCACCACCCGCTCGCCGTAGATTTTCGCTTCGCGAGCATCCATGCGAATAATCAAGCCATCCGATTCGATCGTAGTGAACTTTGCTAAGCGTGCTTGCAGCGTCTTGAGATTAAAGGCCACTACGTTGTACTTATCCGCCGCTCCGACTTGATCCACAATCGACCAACCTTCATCATCGCGACCGACTCGCAGCAGATCTTGCGCGAGCTGAAACTTCGCGGGCAAATACGTAGGATTGAGCTTCAATGAACGCCGCTGGTAATCCACCCCTTCGGCGAAGCGATAGTGCTGTGACAATTTTTTGCCGATTAAATGGTCGACCGCTGGGTTCACTTGCCATTTGGCTAGCGCCGCCTTGCGATGCTGACCTTCCTCTTGGTAATGCCCGGTCAAATGCGCGATCGCGGCTCGCAATGACCAAGCCTCCGGATGATGCGGATTCACCTTCAGCACCGATTCCAAAATCGACTCAGCGTCTTCATAAGCCTCCGAGTCAATGTAATGCTCGGCTTGCATCAACAGCGACTCGGGATGTTTTGGATTCAGGTCCACGGCCGCTTGCAGAAATTTCGTCGCCTTTTCCGAGTCCGAGGAAGACCAAGCTTTAGCCAGTAAGTAATGAATCTGCGGATCCTCTGGTCGCAACTCGACCGCCCGCATCAAAGACTTCAC
>JAYVHC010000875.1:0-3278 GCA_043771575.1 Planctomycetia bacterium | reverse complement strand
GGTGGTGACTTCGACGGGAGCGCTAGCGGACCGAGGTTCGCTATTTTCGCCACTATCATCACTCGACCATTGACTTGTACTTTCCACTGACAGAAATGTCCCGACGCCACTCGCAGGGGAGGTCACCTGCGAGCTACCACTATTTTGACTTCGTACGAAGTCCGGTAGATTCGTTGGCCCAATGACTGTACCTGTCGTGTGCAACAACGATTGCCGTACTACGGATTGCAGTTGCCGGACGTTTCCCGGCCAATCGTAGTTAACGAGCAATTGCAGGGCTTCCGGTGAAATGCCTGTTAATTCAGGACGTTTCATATCGGCTTTCGCGCGACGCAGAAAGTACTGAAGAAGAGGTGGGATGTCTTCTCGGCGGTCGCGGAGCGGCGGCAAGTTGATCGTGAACCCGTTCAAGCGATACAGCAGATCCTCGCGAAACTGATTTTTGAGCACCATTTCTTCGAGTGGCCGGTTGGTCGCGGCAATGATGCGTACGTCGGTCGTAATCAGTTCGTTGCCTCCGACACGTTCGAACTTTTGTTCTTGGAGCAAACGAAGAACTTTGCCTTGCGTGACTGAAGACATGTCCCCCACTTCGTCAAGAAAGATCGTTCCACCGTCGCACTGTTCGAAGCGCCCAATGCGGCGTTTTTCTGCACCAGTGAATGAACCTTTATCGTGTCCAAATAATTCACTCTCCAAAAGCTGATCGGGAATCGCAGCACAATTGACGGCAACGAATGGCTTGTCACGCCGGTCGCTGTGATTCATGAGTGCTCGGGCAACCAATTCTTTCCCCGCACCGCTTTCCCCTCGGATGAGAACGGTGACATTTTGAGCCGAAACGCGACCGATCGACTTGAAGACTTCGAGCATCGCTCTTGCTTTGCCTACAAACCTTTCGCCGTCCTCGTTCACATCGCCGACGGGCAAGGCGACTGGCTGGTCCATCAAGCGCCGCGCTGCCGCCGCACTGGCTGTCAAGTTACGCAACTGTTCAATATTCAGCGGTTTTGAGAGATAGTCAAATGCTCCAGCACGCATCGCTTCAATGGCAGTTTCGCTGGTCGTATCGCCAGTGATAAAAATGACAGGCAGTTTTGAGTCGAGTGCACGGATTTTGCGGAACAATTCCAATCCATTATATTCGGGAAGATAGATATCCAACAAAGCAACGTCAGGGCTTTCTTCGCGGACCATATTCAAACCCGAAGTACCATCGACGGCAGTCAGCACCTGGAAATCTGGGTTAACAGACAGCCCAGCTTTCACCACATGTCGAATACTGCGATCGTCATCGATGACAAGAATTTTCGTCACTGCAAAGCCTTTTCATGGTTGCCGGAGCGCTTGGTTTACTTTATGGTTGGCACTTTCGTGGCACTATTCGTGCCAACGGGATTGATCCAGGTCCCAACTGTACGGGAATTGACCAGTTTTTTTACGGAGTTCTTGCAGTTGAAACAGCGAGCCCGCTCAAAGCCTCGATGATCCGTTCACCCTGCGTGAGCTTGAGTGAGGCCTCACCGTATTCAAGCATTTATAAACCGACCTGCCTGATTTTCCAACATCCTGGTCGTTCATTGTACAGTGAAAGCCAGCCAGTTGCCGTATCTAATTGCAAACTTGGTTGGTGGTATGAAGAATGCTGATAGGCAATAGTGAGCTTGAGAGCAGATAGCTGAGTTTCGATATGCGCGCGGTCTTTTGGGCGGAACTAGATGAGCAGTCAGAATCTTATCGATGAGAGAGCGGCTTTGGAAGCTTTAAGCGGCGACCGGCAATTGCTCAGCGAACTCGCTGTAATGTTCGTCGAAGATGTTCCTGGTATGTTGCACGCCTTGGAGGAGAGTACTGATCGTCAAGACCTTGAACTTGCCTGCCGTACCATCCACAGCTTACGTGGGCTAAGTTCCACTTTCTATGCTACTGAATTGATCGAACTTGCCAGTCGTTTAGAACATGATGTAAAAAGTGCCAATTTCGAATCGCTGCGGAATGGCGGAATCCACGCATTGAAGCGTTCCGTCGCAGTCTTGGTCCAAGAACTTCGTGACTCAGGGTATGTACGTGAAAGTTAATGCGGCACACTAGGAAATCTTCTGTGTTACGATCCTTTCGACTTGCAGCCAAGAACTTTGCCGACGACGACTGTTGGACTCTTTCGGCGTCGCTCGCCTTCTACACGCTGTTCGCGTTACCGCCGCTGTTGTATTTGCTGACGATGGTCATTTCGGGAGGCATGTACTCTTTATATGAACAAGCAGATGCGCGAGCTAGCGCACGAGACTTTCTGCAAAGCCAAGCTAGCCAGTTGATTGGTAACCGCGCAGCCGCAGCCGAGGTTGGCAGTATGCTGGAGAGCGTCGGTCAGCGACCGGGCGTCTGGTGGAAGTCAGCGCTCAGCCTAATCGGCGTGTTGGTCGGAGCGACAGGACTGATGTCAGCTTTGCAAAGTTCGCTCAATCGCGTGTGGAAAGTGAAACCAGATCCGCGAAATGGGCTCGCTCTCAAATTTATCCTCAAGCGACTTCTCTCTCTCACAATGATCTTGGGCTTCGGCTTTGTTTTACTCGTTTCGTTTTTCATCAGTTCGATGTTGACAATTATTAGCGAGTACGCTGCATCCAAGTTGGGCGTGCAAGGCATTTTTCCAGTTTTAATAAACCATGTAACCACTTTCTGTACCGGCCTGATATTCTTTGCAGGGGTTCTTAAATTCATGCCGGACGCCACGCTGTCAGCTAAGAAAGCCCTTTTTGGTGGACTCGTGACTGTGATCTTATTCACGCTAGGCCGCGCGGTTCTGTTTCTGTATTTCCAGTATGGCGAACCGGTCGATCAGCTCGGATCCGCCGCAGGTTCTGTAGCCATCATTTTGCTGTGGGTTTACTATTCGTCGGTCATACTGCTGTTTGGGGCAGAGATTACCGTGGCCTATGCGAAATTGGATGGAGAGACGATGCCCCCAGAACTTGGAGCCGTACAAGTAAAAGAGCGAGTCGTCAGCTAAGGCACCAGGAAAGCGCCACTTTGCGCTAAACATGCAGACTACAAGCCCGAAGCGCAAGCGAGTGAATTACCTCCGCGGATTCACTGAATTCACTTGCTTGCACTTCGGGCTTTTACTGACAAAACTCGTGGCGTTGGCCTGCAAGCGCACACCTCCCACCGGCAGTACACCGTGCTTCTTAGACCACGGGTGTGCCTCGCATGGTGTGACCAATTAAGGTCAACACGAAGATGACCAAGAAGATGAAAAAAAGTATCTTGGCGATGCC
>JAYVHC010000874.1:0-1622 GCA_043771575.1 Planctomycetia bacterium | reverse complement strand
TGGTGGCTGCCAGTTGCCATGATCGCTGTGCTGTGTGCGCATGTTGCACGGTTTTCGATCACGGTGCTTCGATGGCGTACCCACCGATCGCAATGCGGTGAAATATTGCGTCAGCGCCAGTCCCAATGGTCGCATTCATCGCAAGTCGCTCGGTTGACTTCACAGCTGGGAAGCGCAGCCACTGCGACAACCGCGATTCCATGGCGAATACTCGAAGTTGCGGACGTGGTCCAAGAGTCCGCCGACTGTCGTTCTTTTTACTTGGTCGATCCCTATGGTCAGCCGCTTCCGGATTTCCGTCCAGGCCAGTATGTAATGGTTCGCCCAGCCGTTGCGGGCGCTTATCAAGCCACCCGCTGCTATTCATTATCCAGTTCACCAGACGCTCGGTTTTGGCGCATCACAGTTAAACGGCACGACTCCCGCGAGGCTCCAAATCGCTTTAATACGGGTGGCTTGAGCGGCTGGCTGCACCGAACGATTGGCCAAGGCGACTGCTTGTTTATCGGCGGGCCAAGTGGCCAGTTCTACCTGCCAGCCGAATCAACGCGAGACCTCGTACTCATCGCAGCCGGAGTTGGGATTGCGCCGATGGCCAGCATTCTTCGCTGGTCCTTGGAAGTTACCACTGAACGCAAAGTCACCTTGCTGTATCAAGCCAAGGATCGGGAACATTGGCCTCTTGGTCGCAATATTCACGCCTGGCAAAATGAGGTCGAGTCGTTGCAAACCTACACGTTCTTCAGCCAAGCGGATGCCGATGAAATTGAATCGCTGTCCTCCGAACTACCAGGCCAGTTCCTGGCTGGAAAACTTGACGGCTTCACTGCCGCCAAATTGGCTGACAATCCCAACGCCGATTTTTATATGTGCGGCCCCGACACATGGATGGAGCAAACGCGAGAGCAACTGGTCGCCAGCGGCATCCCACCCGAGCACATCCACTGGGAATCATTTGGCTCGCAATCCGCACAGCCACTTTCAGAACAATCCAATTCCAAAATTCATACGATCCGCTTTGCATTGAGTAACACTGAAACCCAATGGCGCGATCCCGATCAGAGCGTTTGGGAGCTTGCGAAAGCCAATCAGATCGAACTACCCAGCGGTTGCTTAAGCGGTGTGTGTGGCATTTGTCGAGTGAAATTGAGTTCAGGTCAAGTTCAGTATGACCGACAAATAGGTGTTGAACTCGCAAGCGGCGAGTGCCTGACTTGTGTGGCCCGGCCGACAACTGATTTAGTGCTGGAGGCGTAAGGCGACCGGCAGAGGGAGATATTCCACGTAGCAGCGGATCTCCGAGACGCTGAATTGTCCGCCTCGGAGATGCGGACCCACGAGTTTGGTAAACTCTCACCGGCACAACGTCGAGGAGGATCTTGTTGTTCCGATTATGAGGGATAGGCCAAGTGTGCATCCGGAAAGTTGCCGTCACCTAGTTTTCGTAGACTCTTGCGAGTCGCTAACGTGGGCTATTTTTGGTTAGCTATGCCCCAACCGCCTACCTAATGACTACTTCTCGGCTCACACTAAAGTTGCATCGAATGTCCCCCTGCGCGATTCGCAAAATCATCTTCGCATTGCTTTCTGTTGCGTGGCTTTCCGCCAGCATTGGGATGACA
>JAYVHC010000873.1:0-1958 GCA_043771575.1 Planctomycetia bacterium | reverse complement strand
AGCGTGCCGCGATAGCTCGACCAAGAACTGTTCATCCGTCGGAGAGAAGCGACCATCGCGATGATTGAGTACTTCGAAGACACCCATCGTTTTACCCCGTGCATCGACGAGCGGAGCGGCCACGAGGCTGCGCGTAAGGTAGCCCAGTTTTTCACCGACTCGTGCGTTGATCGCTAGGGGATCTTCAGAGCTATCCCAACGGCGCGATCGACCAGTGCTAAGTACTTCACCTGCGACACCTTGATCATCACGGATACGTAGCGGTTCGCCTTCGACGCCCAGCGCGGGATGACCGACAAGTTGGCTCTTTGCACGATCCCACAGAAAGATGCTGGCCCGATCGCCTTGCAGTACTCGCGTTGCGGCTTCGGCCATACTCTTCAGCAAATCGCTGAGGCTGGCTGAGCGTTGCCAACTGACCGCGATCTCCATTAGCATTTGCAATTGGGCGACTCGTGTACCGATGCGAGTCTGTTCGGCGGCGATCTTCAATCCGTCGTGCAGCATCTGCGCCAACACGCGTGCCTGTTCGTCGCTGATGATGTTTCCGGGGCTGAGCAAGATGACTTCAGCCGGTTCGCCGCCGCCGGAAACCGGTACTGCCAGCCAATGGTTCGCCAATAGCGCTGCCATTTGATCTGCGGCGGTAGCCGCCAATTCGATCGGTAGATTCACCAGCGACCCCACGGAACCTGCCGCTTCCCAGCGCTGTTCAAACTGATGAACCCAAGCTATGCGTGCGTCTGGGAATGCACCGCCAAGCGCATCCATCGCACGGTTTCGAAAATCTTTGGCTGACTTGGCATTGCTGGCTGCAGCTAACAACTCCGCGGATAAGGAGAAGTTGCTCTTTTCTATCGCCGGACGACCGCGAGACATCAATACTGCTCCGTACAAGTGGGGTAAGCATCCTGCTTGCCAACATTCCGAACAGAGCCTAATCTTGCACTTCGCCTTTGGGCTCCGGCAAGAAGAACCCTATCACGAAGGCAATCACAGCGATTGTGGTGGCGACATAGCCGGCCGCTTGGGCCATGACCATGGGTGTGACCTTATCCGCAGTTCCAGCCAAGAAGGGCGCGACAAAATTCGTAGTGACAACTGCCATGCTGGTTCCAATCATGCGACCACCTACATTGGTTGCAAAACTGCCGCCGGTACCGCGCAAGTGCAATGGAAACACTTTGGGCAAGTACTCGCCGAAGTAACTGAATTGCGCCACGGTTAATAGTCCACATACGCCATAGGCCCAGTAGAAATTCGAACCGCCGGATTTATACAAAATGAAATAGGCAAGCGGGATCATCAAGAGCGCTGGAATCTGGAAAATCTTGAGCAGCATCACGCGACTGATTCCAAAGATGATCAAGCATGCGAGCAGGATGCGGCCGACCAAACCTCCAATTTCTTGGAAGAACTGTACCGTGTTGCCAACTTCCTTAACCTGATCATTGAGAGGGTCCTGGAGTTTCTTATTATCGCGAAGCTTGAGACGAATCTCCTTGCGTTCCGGCGATTCGGGTTGGGTCGCATCGTAAGCCTTGTTAAGAGCTGCGGCTTCTTTGCGGAGTGGTGCCAACTCTTTGTTCTGCGCGGCTAGTTCGGGTAAGCCTGGTGCAATGCGCAGTGGTGTTAGCTGAAGCGCGCCGAACGCGATGCCATAAGCGCATGCCGACAGCATTGCGGTCACGATGGTCACGCGGCGAAACTCGGGCGCGAACAGCGCGCTGATCTTCGGTCGTTTCAAGGTGCCGGCCGCACGCCGCTCTTTCCAAACCCGTGACTCAGGTACAAATGGCAAAAGGATTGCAATCGGAATTGCGGGAAGAAGTCCAGTGGTCAAAAGATAGCGCCATGACGCGGGGTCCGAGCCATTGGGCGCAAGTGGCAAGCCAAAGTCATAAAAGTTCGCGACGTTCTTCAAAATCCAAACGTTGATGGCCGTCACAAGGATACCG
>JAYVHC010000872.1:0-8107 GCA_043771575.1 Planctomycetia bacterium | reverse complement strand
TTGTCGGTGCGACTCAAATTGCGATTGACAAGCAGAACTGCGCAACTGCCCGAACCGATGGTCAGCGACGCGAACGAAGGCTTAATGGTTTGACGAGTTAGTGAATGGTCGGCGTTGAGCGCCGCGATTGTCGATTCGACCAAATTGCGTGAACTCTCTGTACCAACTACTATACCCGCTCGGATGGCGCCGATTTCGATCATCGTTGCGATCTGCACCATGCCGCTCAGCAGACCGAGGCATGCGTTGGACAAATCGTAAACCCAGCAATTGGGACTGAGTCCAAGTTCGCTGTGTACACGACAAGCCGTGGCGGGTTCCAGGTAATCACGGCAAACGCTGGCATGGATTAAGCAGCCGATATCTTCAACCGCGAGACCACTGGCGTCGAGCGCCATTTTTGCACTGCGCGCACTCGGTGCTCCGATCGCCGTCCCGCGTGGCCAGAAGCGGCGTTCCGCAATGCCGCTCATCAGTTCCAAGCGTCCTTCGGGCAAACGCAAACGCTGGTAAGTTGGCGCAAGAGCAGACTCGATATCTTGCGAAGTAACAATCTCAGGCGGGAGCGTGAAACCGAGGGCTTCAATTGCAACGCGTTCAAAATTCACTTAGGCGTTTCCAGATCGGAAAGAATTACACGATTCGTGAGACCAGATTATACAATGCTGGAGGTCAATCTCTAAGAGCCTCAGCTCAATAGCCGAAGATCGTTTCAACATTTCCGCGAAGAACTTGGTTGCCCAGAGCGATAGCTCGGGCTTCGGACCATTTTTGGGAAATCACAAAATTCTCGGCCAGTACGTTAGCCAAGCAGCGTTTGAACATGTTGAATTTCGGCAAAGCAAACTCGAGTTTATACATGTCGCTGTAATAGCCGATTTGCTTGTTGCGCGGGATGGCTTCGAGCCGGGCGGTGAGGTCGCGAGTAATGAAGCTGGGAGTGTTGCTGTACCACCAGTGTCCGTGGGTGACAACGTTCGGAAAGATCCACGCGTAACTGACGAGTTCTTGATTGGTGACGCTGGCCAGTACGGAGATTGGGAAGGTAACTTGTGGGAAAGCGTTGAAGAGGTCGCGATATTGGATCAGTGACACGCGGCTATCATAAAGGTCCTGACCTTGGTACACGCCGCTTGGATATACAGCTCGATTGACGCCGATCATAAGGTCAAAGGCGAGCGCGAATTGTGCGCAGTTCTTGGCGAGTTGCCAGAAGATCCAGTAACCGAGTGTCGTGCGATCGTCGGCGGAGGCTTGCTCGTTCGATTGCATGACACGCGTGAGAGCGGCTTCGGCCGTGGCGTCGCTGATCTCCGTGGGTGTGAAGAACGGAGGGAGGCTAATGGCGCACGCGCGCACGCCCTTCGATTTGAAGTGTTGGAAGCGTTGAGTAACCGCTCTCTTCAAATCGGCGAGCGACTGTACGCTTACACCCGAGCATGTGGCCAATCGTTCACGCACGGTTGACTTAGCGAAATGGAAAACCAATTCATCGGTGCGGAGGCAAGGAACATAACGACAGGTATCAAAGCCAGACAGTTCGTCATCGAAATCGTTGGTGAGGAAAACGGCTTCTAATTTCGAAGCGGCGAGTACTTGTTGTTCCCAATCAGGCGCGTTCATTTTGGCGAGCGACGCGTCGTAGAGTGCTTCCCAGTTCGAGCCGTCGATGCGATCCGTCTCGAAGCCAAACAACTCGCAGGACAACTCGATCAGCCAACTAAGCTGCACGGTGTTGTCGATTTGACTGAGTCCCTGCGCAATGCGGTGAACCTTTTCTTTGGGGCTGATGCCGGGTTGTTCGATGTGTTCGCGCGGCATGCCGGCCGAGTGGGCGAGTTCGGTATAATAGTGATAGCCGAGGATGTCAGCCAGCGTTTTGCTGGCTGGACTGTGCGGATTGATATGTGTGTGCGGGTCGATGAGAACTAATTGGCTGAGTTCGTTGTAGAGTCGTTGCTGGAGCGAATCGGACATTGCGGTTAAATCCAGGAGCACGGAGGCAAATTGAACTTTGGCTGTAACTCGATACGGGCTCTAGTTTTAAGGTTAAACGCGGCCAGCGAAAAGGCTACGACTCCGAGCATGGCTGACAGGAGCTCAGTCCTAGTAGCCCGCAGGCCCCGCTAAATTTTGCTTTTAAACGGCCGAACCGGCTACAATCTAAATTGACAGATTGGCGTACCAGCATCGTATTTGCTCGCCCAGAGGATTTCCATGCAAGATTCCGATAAAGTTGACCACGGCAGTTCGCTGGATGCGAATCCCAGAACGGAGGAACTGGGGGGCGAATTCGCTGAATCAAATCTGACTGAGTCCGCAAATAAAGCGCTGGCGGCTCCGGTTGACTTGCAATTATCGGCCAACGATGAAACTGAATCGAAAACGCAGTTCCGTGATTCGCATCCGCGACACTTGGCATATTCGACTTTGCTGAGCCTGATGGTGGTGTTGGTGTTGTTGGTTGCAGTTCGCTTGATTGTGCCTTCGTTGGTCGAAAGTGTTCGGTACGGTTGGTATCGCGGCCAATTGCGGGCTGAGTACGAGATGAGCGGCGAGCGATTGAAGCATGTCTCGTTAGATTCACTAGCGGACGTTTCGCAGATGGTAAGCCAACGCGTCGGGCCAAGTGTGGTACATATCAATTTGCTACAGGGCGCCGAAGATCAGAGTCCAATGCAGAAAATCTTGATGCATCAAACGCCAAAACATTTTGTTGAAGGCCAAGGTAGCGGCTTTGTGGTCGACAAGGCGGGTTACATACTGACCAATCACCATGTCGTTGACGGAGTGGGCAAAATCGACGTGACTACCAGTGACGGTCGTCGCTTGGAAGCCGAAGTGGTTGGAGTTGACCCGCCCACTGATTTAGCGCTGCTGAAGGTTGACGCAACTGACCTGATGCCGATCCGTTGGGGTAATAGTGAACAAATTGTGGTGGGTTCGCCGGTGTGGGCCGTAGGTAGTCCGTTTGGTCTTCAGCAAACCGTTACATTTGGGATTATCAGTGGCAAGCATCGTGTCGATTTGCATGGTACACGCTATGAATCTAGCGTCAGAGCAGGCACGGCCTATGGAGATTTAATGCAAAGCGATGTTGCACTCAATCCAGGCAATAGTGGCGGACCGCTGGTGAATTCGATGGGCGATGTCATCGGTGTAAACGCAGCGATCTTGGGGGAGACCTATCGCGGGATCAGCTTTTCAATACCCAGTAAAGTAGCCATGCGGGTCGCTCAGCAGTTGGTAAAAGCAGGCGAAGTGGCGCGCGGCTGGTTGGGTGTTTCGATGAGAGATTTAGAGGACGAGCAGCGATTCAATAGCGAAGGACGCGCGCAAGCTGGCGTGCTGGTCATCGGCTTTCCGCGCACAGGCGACTCGCCAGCTCACGACGCAGGAATTGAAATCGGAGATGTCATACTCAGCTTCAGTGGCAAGCCTGTCATGAACCAAACTGAATTGATGGGGTTCATTGGCGAAGCGGATGCTGGGACGGTGGTACCGATCGAAGTGCGCCGAGGCGGCGACACAATTGCCATGCAAGTAACGCTTGGCAAACGCGCTCGCGAAATCGATCAGCGGTAATTGGCCCTGGCGAAAGGCCTGCGGAGCAGGCAACGCATGTTGTGACTGATGGACGTAAAGAGTGCTGCTATTGAACTGGGCTCTTGGAAATACGAAAGTAGTTGTCCGTTACAGCGACTAATATAAGAGGCTTTCGTTTTAGTGAGCAGTCGGCGTTAGCCGCGGGTTTCGGCGCAGACGACTCACCCAGCTCGGTGGTTGTCAAATGCCAAACGATTCGGGCCAGCGAACAAGCATTGGACGAACCACAAACAGCAAGCGACCACAACTTCGAGACCCGTGGCTGACGACCACTGACAGCACTTTCTAGCGGAACGGCGCGAGCCCCGCGACAGACGGGAGCGCTCGAACTAGAATGGATCTGCTTTGCGACCATGTATTTTGAGGTGAGACTGTCGATGAGTGTTTTTGTTAGATTTTGCTCGGTGGTTGGGTTGTTGGTTTTGTCCAGTTTCAACCGTGTCTCGTGGGCTGACGATTTGAAATCCAAACAGGTTGGCATGTCGGCGTCGAAACCGGCAAGCGGTCCATCGGTTCAGGTCCCAGGCGGCTACATGGTACCCTACACGCTGAAAATTCCGGGTAGCGACGTGACATTGGAGATGATTCCGTTAGCTGGTGGAGTCGTCAACATGGGTAGCCCAGAAACCGAAGCAGGGCATCAAGCAGACGAGCGCCCGCAAATCAAAGTTAATGTCGGTCCCATGTGGGTCGCCAAATGCGAGACGACTTGGAAGGAATACAAGCTCTACATGTCGATGTATCGGCTGTTCAAGTCATTGGCGAATGAAGGACGGCGTAAAGCCAACGCGACCAACGCGGCCGATGCTGTCACCGCACCAACTGAACTGTATGACCGTACTTTTACGTTTGAGTTTGGAGAAGATGACAAATTACCCGCGGCGACGATGACTCAGTATTCGGCTAAGCAGTACACGAAGTGGCTAAGCAAATTGACTGGGCAGCAGTATCGTTTGCCGACCGAATCTGAATGGGAATATGCTTGTCGCGCGGGTTCCGATGAACCCTACTCATTCGGTAGCGACGCGAGCGAGTTGGACGAATATGCATGGCATGCAGGTAATTCGGATGCGATTCCGCACGAAGTCGGCCTCAAGCAGCCAAACCGGTTTGGATTGCACGATATGCATGGCAATGTCATGGAGTGGACGGTTAACGGCTACTCTGCAGAGGGCTACAAATATGCGGCCGAGAAGAAGCAACCCTTGAGTGTCCTTGATTCTGTGTTTTGGCCCGACTCGGCAGAGAATCGAGTAGTGCGCGGCGGTAGTTTCCAAGATGAAGCCGCGCTGCTCCGCAGCGCCGCCAGAGTCGCCTCCAAGGATGAAGATTGGAAAAGCGAAGATCCCAATGTTCCGCTTAGCCCTTGGTGGTTCACCAGTGATCCGGCCCGCGGAGTTGGGTTCCGGGTTTTCCGACCCTACCAGACACTCGACGAAGAAGAGATGAAGAAATTCTGGGAATATGATCACGAGTATATCGAAATGGATGTACGCGCTCGACTGGATGAAGGCCGCGGCGTCAGCACGGTCGTCGATCAAGAGTTGGCGAATGATATTGAAAAGTCCAGGTAGTATTTTGTCTCGCCGCCGTTCGAACAAGGAGGTTTGTAAGTGGATAATTCGACGAGCCGCGAGCGCATAATGCCTGAAGAAGCAGACCTCGATGAACTGCGTTGGGGCACGCTCGGCGATTGGGCTCAGTTGGTTCGACTGCCAAACTCGTTCACTCTGATTTCGGATACAACAGCTGCGTCATTAATTGTGGGCAGTTATCTGCTGCCGGTCCCGGCGTTTGTCTTGACCATGCTCGCGTCGTTCTGCGCCTACTGGGCAGGAATGATATTGAACGATGTCGTGGACATTGAAGAAGATCGAGCGTCGCGGCCCTCGCGGCCCTTGCCTGCTGGTCGCATCTCACCGGTTATTGCTGGGCACGTCGCCAACGGAATGCTACTCGTTGGCCCGCTATTGATTTTAGTTGTGACGACAATCTACACTTCGCAAAAATTGTGGATGGGAGCCGCCTTTGCTTCTGCGATGTTGTTGTCTCTAACGGTGCGCAGTTATAACTCTGCGCTGAAGCACACCTTTGTTGGTCCGGTGCTGATGGGATCGTGCCGGTCGCTCAATATTTTGATGGCTGGCTGCTGCATGCTATCGGTGGGCGAGTCTGAAATGGCACCCACAGCCTTGGTTTGGTACGCAGCAGCCATCGGGGTGTACATCATGGGCGTGACGGTATATGCCAAACGTGAAGAATCCGATAGCCAAGCGGGATGGTTGACATTCGGATTGATCTTGGAAGTGGCTGGTTTGGTGCTTTTAGCCGGGTTTCCGGTATGGTCGAAAACCGTGCATCCATGGCAACTCGATCCGAACCTGGCCTATCCGCTGTTGATGGGGCTGATTGGTCTAACGGTGGTGCAACGCGGGATGCTTGGCGTTAATCATCCGGTTCCCAGGAAGGTCCAACTCGCCGTTAGGCACGCAATTTTGACTTTGATTCTGATCGACGCTGCGGTTGCCGCGATGTGGGCAGGGCAGTGGTTTGGCGGGGCGGTGGCATTGATGCTGATGCCGGCATTGGTGAGTGCGTTGCGATTTCGCAGTACCTAGGAATAAGCCAGCTTATTGTAGAGCGATTGTTCCAATGGCTCTGGAAAACGATTGGGACAATCGTTCTACACTTAAACCATGAAATGGATACATCCATGTACCTCGGCTCCCCACCCGGCGAAGGCTCTGGGTGTGCACCCTTATCCTATAAGAAAACATGCATTAATCGCCATGGGCGCCGTCGAGCCAATACGGTATATGTCGGCTGGCAAAATAGTGCGGTTTTGCCAAGCAACTTGCCGAGGTGTGCAAAAGGGACGAATCGTGGCAGCAGATGCAGTGACCAACCCAGCGATGGAAAGTGGAACCAATCCCCAACTCTCTATGACTGAGTGCATAAACCGTTGGCTCAACGATGCCTTGGGTGGTTTGGCTCGCGGGGAGCTCAACGAAGCCTCCACGAAGTTGCTGTTCAGTGTTATTGTCCCGGCGGTAATTGCGCTTGTGACGATCGTAGCCTTGTACTTTGTCGCTAAATTACTGTCTCGCTGGACGGCTACGGCAGTCTGCAAACGAGTTGACGAGACGCTTGGGAAATTCGCAGGTCGACTGGTCTATTACGGGATCATGACGCTGGGCAGTTTGGCAGTCCTCTCCAAAGCAGGCATTAGCGTTGCAGGCGCAGCGACAGTTCTGGCTGCTGCTGGTTTTGCAATCGGTCTCGCTTTTCAAGGTACTCTCAGCAACTTTTCGTCGGGCATTTTGCTACTTGTGTTTCGGCCATTCAAAGTGGGTGACACGGTCGTAGTAGGTGGCGTCTCAGGTAAAGTCAATGAGATCGATCTGTTTACAACAACAATCGATACCAGCGATAACCGCCGCTTGATACTTCCGAACAGCTCCATCGCCGGTACAACTATCGAAAACATCACTTTCCACAACCATCGCCGCGTGGATCTGGTTGTCGGAGTTGCGTACAAATCCGACGTTGATAAGACCCGTCAAGTGATTCAAGAGGCCGTCCAATCGCTCAGTGATAGGATGGTGCAGGGCGATGATCGTGGCTTCACAGTGTTCTTGTCCAATCTTGCGCCAAGTTCCGTCGACTGGACCATCCGATTTTGGACTGAAAAAGCAGCCTACTGGGATGTTCGCGAACTGCTGTTGGTACGTATCAAACAGAAACTTGACCTAAACGGCATTGAGATTCCATTCCCACAAATGCAGTTGCACCTAAGCGAACCGGATGCAGTGGATACGCAGGGGATTGCCGTCGCAGAATCAGCGCACAGCGGTATTCAATTGCCGCGCATGAATTCGGCAAGCAACGCGTTCAACTTGACCAAGACCCGACCACGAATTCGCGGCGATGCAAGTTAACGGCGGGGCAATGCATCCTTCGCATTCTGCGTGAAAGCGATTTCATGGCTGGAAATGCCAGCTGGATTACAGCCACGAAGAACGCAAGCTGGAAGCTTACGCCACGTTCAGTCGAGGTCCCCGAGTTGCTGCCGCAGACGTCGTATCGAATCAATACGGCGGGCGAACCGTGGACGAAGATACCAGCGGGAACTTGGCTGGGCTGGGCGATCGTCGGATGCAACAACCACGATCCTCGCAATGTTCGGGCACGTTGCCAAGAGTTAGTTGGGGTCCCTGATGGGAGTGATTATAGATTACAATGCCAATGGACTGTTCCCAAGAAATTTTACGGCAAAGAGTTGGCCGGTTATGCGGCGCGTGGAAATGGAAATTTCAGTTAGGTTCACAGATTAATGGCACCAAGCACTCTGCTCAATACCGACACGGAAGACCTCAAAGAACTGTTGAGTAATGGCAAGAGTTACAAAGTTCCACCCTACCAGCGCGACTATTCGTGGAAGACAGAGCATTGGGAGGACCTTTGGGAAGATCTACTATCGGTCGATGTGAGTCGTGATGAT
>JAYVHC010000871.1:0-3456 GCA_043771575.1 Planctomycetia bacterium | reverse complement strand
GTTTGATTTTGAGTACAAAGGTTTGATTTTGAGTACAAAGGGATGACTGTGAAGACGATGATCTTGTGCGGCGGGCAAGGAACGCGTATGCGCGAAGAGACGGAGTTTCGTCCAAAACCGTTGGTCGAGATCGGTGGTCGACCCATCGTGTGGCACATCATGAAGATGTACGCTCAGTATGGGTTTTCAGATTTCATTCTGTGCTTGGGTTATCGCGGCGCGATGATCTAAGAATACTTTCTCAGTTACGAAGCCATGAATCACGACTTTACGTTGACACTAGGCTCGAGCCAAGCGATCGAAATGCACGGCACAACGGAGGAAGCGTTTAGCGTGACCCTGGCTGACACCGGACTGGCAACGATGACCGGGGGACGCGTCCGTCGCGCGGCGCAGTATCTCGAAGACGACGACGTGTTCATGTTGACCTACGGAGATGGTGTCGCAGATATAGATTTGGGCAAGTTGGTGGCGTTTCATAAGCAGCATGGCAAACTGGCGACCGTTTCGGTGGTTCGTCCGACTTCGCGGTTTGGAATGGTGGATGTCGCGGACAGCGGGGTGGTGACTCATTTCGCAGAGAAACCGCAGAGTTTGCATTGGGCGAGTGCCGGTTTCTTTGTGCTTGATCGGCGAGTTGTTGATTTTCTAGATGGCGACGAATGCGTGTTTGAACATGGACCGCTCGAGCGTTTGGTTGCCGCGGCACAGTTGGTCGCGTATCGTCATGAGGGCTTCTTCTTCGCGATGGATACTTATCGCGAATATCTCTACCTAAATCAGTTGTGGGAAAACGATCAGGCTCCTTGGAAGAACTGGTGAAGTTGGGCGCGAAAGTTCGTGGTCAACCGAATTTGCGAAAACGGTTGGTGAAACGGTGCTGGCGTACCGAGGTGCATGGTGAAGCCAACGCAAATCAGGTAACTTTGCGACAGATTGAAGATTATGAGCGAACGATACAAGCAGAATCGACAGAGACTATGAGACCCAACCACAACATCCCTAGCGGCCATGTGACTTGTTGCCAGATTTGCGGTAACAAGGATTTGCGGCTGGTCATCGATTTAGGATTTCAGCCGTTGTGCGACACGCTGCTCTCGGCAGATGAACTGCAGCAGCCTGAGACGACCTATCCGCTCAGCCAGTTGTGGTGCCCAGAGTGCACCTTGTCGCAGATGGGTTACGTCGTGTCCGGCGAGGTGGTTTATCACCAGGAATATCCTTATCGCACTGGCGTGACGCGCGAACTGGCCGAGTATCAGGATGCAATGGCAAGTTCGATCGTCGACAAACTCAAGTTGCAGCCCGATGATCTGGTCGTCGACGTGGGATGTAATGACGGTACGCTGCTGTCAAGTTTTCGGAAGCGGTCTGTTCGAGTGGCGGGTGTCGAGCCGACTGGAATTGCGAAGTATGCGCGCGAAGCGGGGATCGACACGTTCCAAGCTCCCTTTGATCCTGCGGTAGCACGACAAATTGTCGAAACGCACGGCCAAGCCAAAGTGGTTACGGCGACCAATGTGTTTGCGCACATGGCTTCCTTGGGAGACGTAATGGAAGGACTGGAAATTCTGGTCGCCGACGATGGTTATTTCATCTTGGAGAACCATTACCTCGAACCGATTATGGAGCGATTGCAGTTCGACACGATCTACCATGAGCATGTGCGGACGTATTCGCTGAAATCGTTGGTGGTATTGTTCGACTACTACGATTTCAGAGTTGTGCATGCAGAAAAAGTCAGCCGCTATGGCGGCAACATCCGTGCCTATGTAGCCAAGGGCAAGCGAGTCTCGCGGCGCGACAGTGTGGATAAGATTCTGGCGGATGAGGCGCGAAACTTCAGCGACCCAGCTTACTACGAGCGGTTTCGATTGCGATCGTTTCAGCTGAAGAATGAACTGCTCGAGTTGGCTTTGAAGTGCGATCGCGAGGGACAGAAACTCATTGGCAATTCATGTCCAGGGCGGTGCAGTACGCTGCTGAATTTCGCTGGAATCGGGCCAGATCTCATGCCCTACATTGCTGAACAACCAACATCGCTGAAGCTTGGAAAATTTTTGCCCGGCAAACGAATTCCGATTGTTAACAATCAGCGTTTGATCGATGAGCAGCCAGCCAATGTGTTGTTATTGGCGTGGCATTTCGCTCGCCCCATTGCCGAGCAATTGCGGGCGCGGGGTTCAAAGTCCACTTTCTATGTGCCGATGCCGGAAGTGAAAGTGTTGGATGTCTAGCCATGTTACTCGCCGCCATGATCCGGATGAGGCACGCCAGTTTCCATTGCGGCGAGTGCTATTGTTGGGTGGTGGACGCTGGTCTCGTGTGTTGTTGCCGGTGATGCAATCGCTGCTTGCCAATGATGCCGAGATCACCTGGGTAACTGAACACGGTTACGAACAGGCCCAGCGTTGGCTGGTTGAGAGCAAGATAGAGTGCGTAGTCGTCAAAACTTGTGCAGAAACTCACAGTGCTTCCGTCGATGCGGCCGTGGTCGCCACAGCTCCCGCAACTCACGCACACTACGTGCGCGGTTTGATTGCGCGCGGCATACCGACGCTTTGCGAGAAACCATTCTCTCTCGATGCTGCACAAGCCGTTGAACTGGAGCACTTGGCACACGCACGGAAGGGCGTGTTGGGGGTACATCTCGAGCTGCCTTTTGCGAGTTATTTCCAAGAATTCGCTGAGCTGGTTCGCGCGCAGCCCGCCGCAGACATTGCGATTACCTGGTTTGATCCTTGGAGCGAAGTACGCTACGGTGAAATCAAGCACGGCGACGTATATACCAGTATCGTGGATGACATGTGGCCGCATTGTTGGAGTTTGATCCGCGAAATGGTCCCGGGAGCAACATTCTCAACGATCCAATTGGACGATGTTGCCTATGAACCCAGCGACGGAAAAGTGCTTGTCCTGGCGAGGACGGAAGAAACGCGAATTCGCGTCGAGCTAAGCCGGAGGTTCCTGAGACGAAAACGACGAATCGAAGTCGATGGCTGGAAGTTCCTACTGGACTTCAGTGCTGAACCCGGTTGGCGAGAGGTCGGGGGCGTGGTCACGACGAATACATGGCAGGGCCTTCGACCTCTCTCAGGTTCGTTGCAGTCTTTTTTTGAAGTTGTGGTCAACAACCAGCTTGCATCCCGTTGGACCCTCTCACTCCACAATTGCCTAGACTCGGTACGACAAGCATGCGAAATCAGCGGTCGACTGCGAGCGTTGCAGCAACAACGATTGCTTGACTTGCAGCGCAGCGGAGTGGATTTAAGCGACACTGCGCAGCGCAATCTGATAGTGGACGCGCTGCTGCCCGAATACGGGCAGGACGGACAGCGCTGGCCAGCGTTTTCGATGGAACAGCAAACGGCCTTCGTGCAGCATGTGTGCAAGACGCGGGGAATTCGCTACAAGTAGTGGTGAAGCGAAGGTAGTTTATGACAAGCCGTGAACAAC
>JAYVHC010000870.1:0-3248 GCA_043771575.1 Planctomycetia bacterium | reverse complement strand
GTTTGCAATGCAATCAGGAACAGGCCCAAGGATAAAATGAGTGCCGGAAGCCCTGGCGCAATACTGGCATACGGCCGTGTCCAAAACCAAGCCACAATGAACCGATTAATCCATTTCAACCACTGAATTGGATTGAAGTAATCGCGTCGCGTTATGGCGTTATTGACAGCGGGAGGATTCGAAAATGGACGGCTCGTCGGAAAAATCGAGAGTTTTGAAATAAACTTCTTCGCGTTTCGGATCAACCGAAAACGCTTCTTTTCGAACTCTTGTATTTTTGGCTTGCGTAGTCGCATGATCAGTGCCTTTGTTCTAGTCCGCTGATCCGTGTGGCGTGAGGATTAGCTGCCTGAACTCATTGCGAATTGTGATAAATTCCTCTCTAAGCAACAGCAATTCATCCGTGTTCAGGGGCGACCTACTTTCGCAATTCAGCTGAATGATTCCCAAAGCCGCTTGAGGCTTACCCAGGACATTGCGAGATCGCAAATTAAACTTCCACAGCGAAAATAGGGACCGCTCTGGAGCATCGACCATCTCACCGCGAGCATCAATCGCCGAAAACCAAATGTAGCCGTGAAAATCTTTTGGGGTTACGAAACTTGCCTCGATAAGGTCCCACTCTCCGCTACTATCGCAACTTTTCGAATTGAGTTTCCAGCCCACCCCTTGGTAACAAGCAACTAAGTCATGCCATGTTTCGTACGGCTGTGTGAAGGCGATCGTTACTGGAATCCCACGAATTTCCCCCGAATAAATATGCGCATTAGCACCCATCGGCGCGTCCCGACTTGCTGTCTCCGTGCGAAAGCCAGCCAGGTTAAATCTCGAGCCTGCAGTTTGCGGTATCGTTTCTGGCAGTACGACGAAACTGTTATTGTTTTGTGGAAGCGTGTCAGGGGTTCGCAGCAACATTGCGCACTGCGCGATCAAAAGCAGAATACATACGGCAATTATCGAAAAAGCCACAACGCTGCGAGGCTCGCGCGCACGCGTTTCCACCGATCGTGGGGCCACCAAAGCAGACTCGCAGGCCCAGTTCCACAGATCGATTAGTGGAACCTTAGCGCGCGTCGAGGTGGCATCCGACGAAATCGGGAAAACCAATATGCGCAAGAGTCGGTCAGTGGATAAAAGGCACAGTAACGCTAGTACAAGGCAAAAATATCCTAACAGCTCGTGTTCCCAACCGATCGACCAATCTGAATGGAGATAGAACTTCGCCCATCCAACAAGCACAATTCGCAAAACGTTAAGTGCCAATGCCCAAAAAACGGCAGTCGCAACGTAAAAAGGAATTAAAAAAATAGTCCGGCGTCCCCAAACTACCAAAAGAGCTGCGCAAAAAATAAGCGTGTAAACAGACTGTACTCCACTGCAGGCTTGTTCAACAAAAATTGTACCCTCTGATAATTCGATCACGTTCCCAAGCAAAAGGTGAGGTATGTCAATCAAATCAAGTATGTGACTGCTCAACATTGAAGATCGAAGTTGTAGCCAAGTCGTTAAACTGGCATCCAGGTTCATCGGCATGGGCAAAATCATTAGCGCCAGCGGCCAAAGCTGTACCAGATTTGCCTCCGCTTTTCCCCCCATGGAGGCAAACGCTAAGATGATTGAAACCGTCCACCCAAATGCTATTATCCAGGGTGAGCTGATCAAGATTCCCAGCAGGTAGACAAGCAGCAAAGCCCAAACGGTCGCCAACTTCGTCATAGAAGAGAACGGCGTTGTGATCATTCCGTTCCATCTTTGCCAGATGAGCACGACGGTTGCAATCAGAAGTGCTGGCAAATAGTGAAAATGCTCTCTTTTCAACATCCATGAAAAGTGAACGACAAGCAGGGGAACTGGCATTAACAGAAAAATTAGCCAAAAAACCCTAGCTAAACCCTCTGTTGAGACATCCAAACGGCTCGTACTTTTAGACATAAAGAAAATAGAGCCTTAGCCTAACAATCCCGATTTCGCTTCCAGAGGAAACGCTGCTACCGGTCTTGCGAAGGCGTCCCTCAGATACTCATTGACTTTAGCTTACTTCTGCTTCTTGTCTGCCGAAAAGCATACGCCAACGAGCAAATTGCTAACAAAACTCCGGACGAAGGCTCTGGAGTATGAGTAATCGTACCGAAGTAATTAGTACCCGGTGCATTAAAGTTGATTGAGGTCGTCGCAAAATTGATCGAATCAATGGTTGGTTGATCAATCGCGTTACCTGGAAAGCCCGTAAAGGTAAACGTGGAAGACAATCCACCCGAAAGAACTAGATTGAAGTCCAGTTGTCCACCCACATGCGTGATCGCAGCACCAAGATCTGGTCGGATTGCAAAGGTTCCAACCCCGAAAACGTCTACTGTTCCGCTGACGGGTACGAGTACCGCCCCATCTGTGAATGTCAAATGTACTTGAATTCCCCTTGGAAGCGGGTCAAGTATGTTCGGCACACCCAACCGACCTGTAAGATTTCCAGAAAAAGTCGCAACTGAAGAAAAAGCTGGCGATGCCAACAAAACCAACAAAATGAACGCAGATAAACTTTTCATGGTAATCCTCATTGATGTTAGGGTGCGGGCACTAGTATAAATAGTGCCAAACTTAAAAGCAAGCTTTCTGCAACCGGAATTTTAATTAAATTGCGACTAGTCGTGCTGCAATTCTTACCGCAGCTTCTCCATCCCACAGTTCTGGCACAACTCCGCGTTTATACACGCCACTTCGCACTGCCTGCAAATTCTCGCGCCGGCAATTGGCGGAGCTCCACTAGTTCCTAATTCGCAGGTGATTTGACGCTTTACCACACTCATGTTCCATTGAAGTCGGCCAATTAGTACCAGGGCTATCGCCCAAGCTTTTCGCAATCGTTTTAGTCAGTCACTCTCGCGGCAATTCGGCAATTGCTCTATATCGTGTGCCGCGAATCTTTTACTCTCAGTTCAAACCTGCTTTCGCATGGCAGCAGGCCGTAAATAATCTCAATTTGGTATGTAGGTATCCACTGGCCGAAGTTCGGCGACCAATGCACTTGGCGACTTCCCAGTTTGCTGGTGGAGGTAAAATGAATTTTTGTGCCGTCCAAAGTTATCTCAGCATTAAAATCATCTAGCATGTCTAAAATGCAAAGATGATGAAGCAGTAAGCGTGATACCGCTTCTCCACGGGCATTGCCTCGCACACGATCAATGATCACCAATGAACCGTCGCTGACATTGAATTCGCGACGGTGCTCGAACGCGCCAGAACGAAGCTGA
>JAYVHC010000869.1:0-3838 GCA_043771575.1 Planctomycetia bacterium | reverse complement strand
TCCGTGGTGATGGACGAATTCCACAGTTTCAATGACCCCGAGCGGGGCATTGTCTGGGAATTGACACTCGGCATGTTGCCAGCTCATGTGCGCACGCTTCTGCTGAGCGCCACGGTTGGCAACAGCTACGATTTCACCAGTTGGATGACGCGGACCTGCAACCGCAACTTGCAGCTGGTCCAAAGTACCGAGCGCAAAGTGCCACTTAGTTTCCAATGGGTTGACGACTTTATGCTCGACGAATGGGTCGAGAAAATGGTCGAAGGGGATGTGGTCGCGCGGCGGACCCCGGCGCTGATCTTCTGTTTCAATCGCGATGAGTGCTGGCAAGTTGCGGAGCTGCTGAAGGGCAAAAAAGTTATCGACAAGTTTCAACAAGCAGCCCTCAGCGACGAATTGGACAAACACGATTGGTCCGAAGGTGCCGGGCCAAAGTTAAAGCAATTGTTGCAGCGAGGTGTCGGTGTGCATCACGCTGGTGTGCTACCGAAATACCGACGCGTGGTGGAAGATTTCTTTCAACGCAAGTTGCTTAGTCTTACCGTCTGTACCGAGACACTTTCGGCAGGTATCAATTTGCCCGCTCGCTCAATTGTATTGCCAACCATACTCAAAGGCCCTCGCGACAAACGCAAACCGATCGAAATCAGTACTGCACAGCAGATCTTCGGCAGGGCAGGGCGGCCCCAATTTGATCGAGAAGGCTTTGTGTATGCACTCGCACACGAAGACGATGTAAAGCTGCTCAGATGGCGCGAAAAATACAATTCCATTCCAGAGGACACAAAAGACCCCGGCTTGCTGCGCGCTAAGAAGGCCATGAAGAAGAAGATGCCCAAGCGGCGGGAAGGCGAAACGTATTGGACGCAAGAACAATTTGAAAAACTGCGGGCGGGCGCGGCGGCTAATTTAGCCAGCCGCGGGCAACTGCCTTGGCGTCTGCTAGCCTACATGCTGTTAAAATCGCCCGAAGTTCAACCGCTGCGCGATATGGTTGGCAGGCGATTGCTGGACAGCGGTCAGATTGAAGTTGCCCAAAAGCACTTGAATCAGATGCTCATCACGCTGTGGACCGCAGGCTACGTCGAACTGGATCCGAAACCGCAACAGGCCAAACGAGAAGCAACTGTTCCCGTGAAAGTCGATCCTACAGTGGCGTTTAAGAAAGGTGTTGGTGGTAGGGGCGTGGGCAGCGGTGGATTGTTGGAGGCCGCGGGGTTGGGCAAGCTGGTCTCTGGGGCTGTGCAAGAAACTGCACCCGAGAGAATCGATGATAAGGATTCGAGTTCTGACGCGGCGAGCCGCGGTTACGACTTGAAGGACTATCGACCGCAGTATGCGCGGCCCACCGATCGGCTCGAATTATTGGTTCGACTCCGCAGCATCAATCCACTTTACGGAGTGTTTCTCGCTGGGCATTTGGCGATCGCTGATCAGACCGAGCGCTTGCTCGCGCTCGAAAGCGCGCTCGAGTTGCCGGGAACTATTGCCAGACTGGTTCGAGTCCCCAAGCTCGATGAAATGCCCGCTGGGCCGCTAGCCACCTTGCGGCTCGATGGTCGCTTGCTCGAACTGGGCTTAGCGACTCAAGAGGAACTGATCGGCAAACAAAGAAGTGAAGAAGACGAACCGCCGAAACGAGGCCTCTTCGACGAACCGCCCGTTTATCAAATTTCGATCGGTGAAAAGCTGCGCAGGTTATTCAATTGGGATTTTCCAAAAGTACATGATGTCTTTACAACGCCGGTACACGTCGCAGGGGAGCTGCTCGAGTTCGGCGGCAACTTTAATAAGTACATTCTTGCTAAGGGGCTGCAAAAGCAAGAAGGGATGATTTTTCGCCACATCCTCCGCTTAATCTTGTTGCTGGATGAAATGGCTTCCATTCCGCCTGCCGAAACAGAGCCAGAACAATGGGAAGACCAACTGGATGACCTGATCGACCGGCTGACCGAATGTTGCCGCGCCGTTGACCCTGAAAGCGCGGATGAGGCTTTGGAAATAAGTCGCGACGGAGACGAACTGACAGAGCAACTGCCTCAGTTGCGACGCAGCAGTCGCTGAATCATTGTCTTCCGAGTAGATTTTCCTCCCCGTCCATTGATTCGCTCCCGTTTGACACGCCTGTGTTTCGGAACGAACCGCACCGGTCTGGGTAACTGAAGCCCTAAAACTCATTTCGGCAAATCCGTAATTGATGTAAGTGCTATGCATTAAGCATTGACGGAACGCCGTGCGAGGTCATATTGAAACCTCGCCAACCGTTGCGATGCAAGTAGTCATTTCTCGAACTCACAGGTGAGTGCCGATTGCGTGCTCTGAATAAACTCTCGCGGGGTTATAATCCGTTGTCCAACAAAGACGAACGCGAATCATGGTTCGTTCGATAGGTACCAAAAGCTTCAGCTTTTCGATACATTACAATAATCCAGTAACGACTAAGACAGGACAGTTAAGTGACGAAAAAGTCAATACCGCGCAAGCAGGTATCACCCAAAAGTAGTGTCGCAAATCGAGCCAAGTTAGCTCATCCAAAATCAAAATCTGCATCGCCCGATGGAATCACAAAACTGAGGATTGCTAAGCCACTAATTGGTAACTCCAAAGAACTAGTTTGTCTCCACGAATGGCGAGGGCATAGTCCCAAAGGCATTTCTTGGGAAGTGCATTGCGGCGACGTAAAAGCCGTACTCTCCACTTTCAAGAATGATCGCTTCTCCTGTGTGGTAACTTCGCCTCCGTATTATTGGCAGCGCGACTATGGTGTCGATGGACAGCTTGGACTAGAGGCGACAATTGAAGGTTACGTTACGGCAGTCGCAGATACAATGGACCAGGTACGCCGAGTCCTGGCGGATGCTGGCTGTTTGTTTTTAAACTTAGGAGATACATATTATTCCGGTAAGGGACAGCCAAGCGGCAAAGATCCGAAAAACAAGGCAAGGCGTTTCGGGCTGAGAGCAGTAGACGCAAGCGGACTAGGAGTTCCGCGTAAAACAGCTATTGGAATGCCATGGAGGGTTGCATTGGAGATGATTTCAAGAGGGTGGATTCTGCGGTCCCCAATAATTTGGGCAAGGGAAGGGACAATTCCAGAGCCGACAGCGAAGGACCGGCCGTGGAAAACATACGAAAACATATTTTTGTTCTCTAAAAGTCCTCGATACTATTTTAACCGAGCCGCGCTTGGAGATTGTGAAGATATCTGGACAATTTCTGATCGCCCTTCTGGGAGCAATGGACTTCACTCGGCGGCTTTTCCGGATCGTCTAGTGGAAAAATGCTTGGCGGTTGGCTGTCCAATCGACGGCGAAGTTCTCGATCCATTTGTTGGTTCCGGAACAGTGTTGCGTGTAGCCGCCAAAAGTGGTCGGAGGTCAGTAGGGGTCGACCTTTGTAAAAAATTCTGCGAACACGCTGTACATTCGCTCAATGCTGACACTCATAAGCGAAACATTGAGTCTAACTAATTGAATAAGCATCATTCGCTAACTGTTTTGGCCTCCAGTCAACGACAATTCGATTTGATTATTTTCCTGGCTTTTTGCGAGTTTTTTTACTTAAACTGGATACATCATTTTGGTTGCTTGTTCTGGGAGTCTCGCGAGGCACTCCAGTGACCGATCTCGCTATTATTTCGCTAATTATTTCCGCACGTTTGACTCGCGAGTGCTTATCATTCGCAGCTGTCCTGGATGCTTTCCAATAGCCGAAGACCGCATCATCTTTTTCGCCGGTTTGTGTTGAGCCTTTGGTATTATGAATGTCTCTCACTTTCAGATAAAAGTTTTTTAACTCTTCCCCAAATACCTCGAACGCAATTGATGATTTCTTTATA
>JAYVHC010000868.1:0-5451 GCA_043771575.1 Planctomycetia bacterium | reverse complement strand
CAATGCCTTTCGCATATCGATGAGTTGGATCAATTTCCCAGCGATCATCGAGCTCGATCAACGGCAAGTGATTGGGTGTATCACCGTAGACTTTGTTGGTCGATGTGAAGATGAAGGGTGCTTTGGCGGCAAACTGTCGCGTAGCTTCGAGCAGGTTGAGCGTACCGTTGGCATTGACCGTAAAGTCCATCTGCGGATCACGGGCCGCCCAGTCGTGCGAAGGCTGAGCAGCGGTGTGAATCACCAGCGCGATATCCGAATTGTATTCGGCAAAAATCGCGGACACTTGCGCACTATCGCGGATATCGATGTTGTGATGGCGATAGCGCTGCCCGAGCTCGTTTTCCAGCTGCCCACGGTTCCAGTCGGTTGAAGCGTCCTCGCCAAAGAAGACACGCCGAAGGTTGTTGTCAATGCCAACAATGTCGAAACCTTGCTTGGCAAAAAATCTGGTCGCTTCAGATCCAATGAGTCCTGCGGATCCCGTAACAACAACTGTTTTCATGACTTGCTTTTAACGAATTCCATGGGCAATTACGGCTGTACAGCTACTATTGCACAGTGCTGGCGTGCCACCGACTTTTGAGAGCTAGACTTTAGAGAGCTAGGGGGAATACAAGCCCGCAGCGCAAGCGAGTGCATCCGAGTAACCCATTCACTCGCCCTGCGCTTCCGGCTGGTACTTCGCAACGCGGAGGCAAAGAGCGGTCATTTTTGCCTGGGCTGACCACGTCCCATGGCAGGCGATCAGCATTCGCCCCAAATGTGAGTTTTGTGGGGACGAAATCGCCAACAGTCTGGGATTTTAACGCGGTCGACGTATAATAGTCGGGCCTTTGGGCAGTCTACGGACTGCTTTATGCTCGCTTGACGAAATACGATTTCGCCATCACGATGCACCCACCCCACCCCCAAAAATCGTACAAACATCAAACTTTGGAGTGACCAAACCAGATGAAGAAGTTCTTGACCTATGCCGCAGTAGCTTACTGCGTTTCATTGATCGGCTTTACCCAGCCAACGAGTGCAGTAGCTCAATCACGTCCTACGGCAACTGCCGAAGTTGCAGCATTGCCTGATACAACCGCGACTATCGCTGCGGTACCAGCCAAAGCCCCGAAAGTAAAGTACGTTGCACAGACAAAAAAATGGGGAACCCTGCGTGCCAAATTTGTTGTGGACGGCAAAGTTGCTGATCCCACCAAAGTGAGCGCTGCAACCGACCCGTTTTGCGCAGCTCTTCCCCCCATCATGACCGAGAACTTGATTGTCGGAAAAGAGGGTGCTCTCAAAAACCTAGCAATCTACCTGGACAAAAAAAGCAAGACGAAGGATATCCATCCTGATCTTGCGAAGCCTGACGCAACTCCACTCAAGCTTGACAACAAGAATTGCGTATTTGTCCCCCACGTGTTATTTGTACGCCCAGGACAATCTATCGATGTGACTAACAGCGATCAGACTGGTCACAATGCCAACTTCAATTTCTTTAACAACGAACCAGTTAACTTTTTGGTCCCCCCTGGCGGCAAGAAGAACCTTCCCGTTTTGAAAGATGAGCCGGCACCGATTCCCGTGGATTGCAACATTCATAACTGGATGAAGGCGCACGTGATCGTTCAAGACCATCCTTATGTGGGTATCTCGAGCGAAGACGGTGTGCTTGAAATCGTCAATTTGCCGGTCGGGCCAGTTACTTTGCGAGTATGGCATGAGCTCGGTACGATCGATGAAGCCAATGTAGGTGGCAAAAAAGAGAAGTGGAGCAAAGGGCGCATGGAGATCGAGATCAAAGAAGGCATGAACGACCTCGGCACGGTCAAAATCGCGGCTGAAAAATTCACCAAGAAGTAAGGCCAGCCAGAGTAAGACCAGCCAGGCTTTCCAGAAACCGATCAACTACGAAACTAGTCGTTCCCAAGGGCGACTAGTTTTTTTGTTGAATTGGTGGCGAATCCAAACTTCCCTTGTTGAAGTACGCGGGATGGGAGGTCGCTGCAGGGTGGCGTGATGTGATAGCAAATTGCCTGCGCGCACACTTTGAGAAAATCGCGAACAAGAGGCGAAAGTCACCTTGACCCTCATACCCATCTGCCTCTATCTTCACCTCCGTCGCTGACAGTGACTGACTTCAGAAACGGTCGGCGACAAAAGTTGGATGAGGTGTGATTGCACTGAACTTGGAAGACGCTTACGAGTGTTTAAAAAGTTTGCGATCAGAGAAAAACGCTCTTGTGCATGGATGCCAAGTCTGCTATTTCTTCCAGAGGCCAACGACACGAGAATGTACCCGACTGACGTAACTCACTTATTAGCTTAAGTAAGCCAAATCAGACTTCGGTACGGATAAAGCGGTGATTGAAACATGGAGGTTTCGATCAACTCCGCTCAAAAAGAAACTTGCTCCCGGATAGTAATCGCGCAGTCCTCCGCCCCCCTGGGACTCGTTCACGATCCGGGAGCTTTTCTTTTTTCTAATAGGGTCATTTTCGACCGCAATATCTTCCGACGCTCCGTTGCAATTCGCCCAGAGTCTCGTCGCTCGACAATCGGTACAGTTTACCCGTGCGGACTATCCGTCAGCATTCGAGCCAGGCTTCAGTCGTACAATCGCTGCGTTCGATTCTCTAAGCAGCGTCGTCTCCAAACGTTTTAGTCGTACTCTTGTTAGTGGCTGCCATTCATGCGAACACCATGCAACCCGAGCTACGGCTGGTCGCTGGTATTCGCCGCACTTTTGGCCATTGCTAGTAAATCACCTGCGCAGACGCGTCCTTTGGAAATTGTCTTCCAAGGAAATTCCGTGAACACCGCCAGTGCGAATCGCCCTGGCGAGGATCGACCGCTGCCGGTCGCTCGCCACTTGATCGATTCGCGCAGCGTAGCTTGTCGAGCGGCCAGCGAATGGTTACCTGCCAAGCAACTGAGGCAGCATGCCCAGGCGGTGCAACAGCTCTACTGCAAAGAAGACGCTTGCACGCGTCAAGCGGCCAATACGATCGCTAGGGTCTTGCAACTGCAAGCGGACCATCAGCAAGATCTGGCAGCCGCCATGGCGCTGCGAGGCTACTATGCGAGAGCAGCCATCAGTGAACAATTCGAATTGCTGAAGCAGTCAGGCGACGCATTGCAAAACCAGCGAGAGCGTCAAACAGCAATGCAGCAAAAGGGCTTGGCCGCCGCCGTGGACCTTACTTCGTTGGACCGTGAAGTGATCGCATTGAACTTGCAGCGAATTCAATTGGAGCAACGAGAGCGGCAACTTCGAGAATCACTGAACGAAGCGACCCACATGCAGTATGCTTGGCGGGATTCCACGCTCGAGCCGCTTGAGGTTCGTGAGCAAACGCTGGACGTCGAGTACCTGGAGCACTTCGCACTTGTTCACCGCCACGATCTGGCAGCTCTTAGGTGCTTGAGCGATCAGATCAATAGTGGAACGGCACCGATGCTGTCATCCATCGTCAATAGCGCGACGGGCATGGCCAACTTGCCTTTACCGAAGCGGTGTTTGCTTGATCGTCTGCTTGGCCGCGAGGACAATTCCGTACTGACCAACAATCTGAAAGAGTCGATCGCCATTGCTTCCGAAACTCAGGCCAGCGCCATTCGGCGAGAAGTCTCGGAGAAGGCCATTTCCCTCGAATTGGCCTATCAGCGGATCGCACTTTCGAAAGAGACCACGGCGTCGTGGACCAAGCGCCAGGAACAGCTCGAGCGGCTGGCGGAGTTAGGCGATAGTCGTCCGGCGGATAGGGTGCTGGCCCAATCTTCGCTGCTGGGCGCGCAGGCAATCGAAATTGAGCGTCGACTCGAAGCCAAGCTGGCTGAAATCGCGCTCGCGGAAGCTTGCGGAGGATTGTCACAGCGCTGTTGCCAAGGCCTCGCATGGTTGGTAACGACCGAGCGGTGATGCTCTAAAACAAACTGGCTGGATCGGCGCGGAATAATTTGCGGATCGCGAGCATACCACTGACAATACACATGCTGACGGTGAGCAGCCACACGAAACTAACACGCTCGATGGTCATGCGCATGATCAACCCGCTGGCTTCGGCCAACAGCGCATAAAGCCCCCAGGAAACCAGTGCGCCCGGCAGGAAACCCAAACAGGCTAGGTACAGCGATTGGCACAGAATCAAGCTCCAGAAGTAACTTGAGCGATAGCCCATGGCTTTGAGCGTCGCAAACTCTGGCATGTGCTCGCTAATGTCCGTGAATTGAATCTGATAACAAATGATTGCACCCACAATCAAGCCCATGATAGTGCCGATGCCGAAGATGATACCGATGGGAGTATTACGTGACCAAAATCGCAGCTCCTGATTGATGAGATCTTGAGTAAGGAAGACTTGAATTTGCTGCGGGGCGAGCGCGTGAATACGATCTCGCAGTTGTAGCAAATCAACTCCTTTGTCAGCTTGCAACAGCCCGATGTCGATCACGTCGAGCGGAATGCCAGATCGACTACGCCAAGGAAAATAGGCGGGCAGCATGCGCTCGCTCATGAGAATGGTCCCATCTTGCGCGAAATCCGTTCCAAGAGTGAACAGTTCGGCAAGCGAAACCACCTTTTTGTTCAATTCAACATGCTGCGCTGCCAACGCATCCGGCGTCCTACCGAAGCCGTATTGGCTCTTGCTGCGCGAATCGACGAGTGCAGCGTTATGCTTGGCGGCCTCCGACAACTTCTGAAACAGTTCTGGCTCAGCAAAAAAATCTCGGGCAAGTTGCATGGCAATGACGCGCACGGGTCGGGCTCGCTTGCCTTCGACTTGGACGGAGGCGGTCCCCCGTTCGACATAGACAGCACAGCTTGAGTGAATACCAGCCTGCGCGGCAGCTTGTTCGAGCAGATGGCGCGGGAATCGCTGTTCAGTTGAAACGTTGTATCGCGCGCGACTGATGACAATCAAATCCGCATTGAACAGTTGAAAGATCTGAACGTTGCTATCGAGCAGTGCGTTGCGAAAGCCGATCTGCATGAACATGAGCACGACTGCAAAGCCAACGCCTGTCGCGGCCAGCAAACATTTGCTGGGACTGCTAGTCAGATTCTTCCAGGCGAGCGGAGTTTGCATGGCATTCACAATCCGTGGCGTACAAAGTTGATCAAAACAGGCTAGCCGGTTCGGCCTTCCAGAGCTTTCGCAGTGCCAGCAGCCCACTGCCACAGGACATGAGCAGTCCCATAGCTAGCACGCTCGTCACCCGCTCGCTATTCATGGAAACAGGGATGCCCGATAGATTCGACGTAAGTCGGTAAAGCAGTTCGGCTGCGGCCCAAGCTGTCACAAAGCCGCATAGGGAAAAGGCTACTGCCTGTGTCATCACGATACTCGCGAGGTACTTGCGTGAATAGCCCATCGCCAGTAGCGTCGCGTACTCTGGCAATCGATTCGCGACATCGGTGGCTAAGACCATATAGACGATGGCGGCTCCAACCAATAA
>JAYVHC010000867.1:0-3707 GCA_043771575.1 Planctomycetia bacterium | reverse complement strand
ACATTGATACCAGCGTTCAAGCCCCCGTTGATGCCGCTGACAATCAGATCCACGGGCTCTTCCACCAATTCCGAAACGCCCAGCTTGACGCAATCGGCTGGGCTACCTTCGACAGCGTAGCCGCGAAACCGTTTACCATCAAACACTTTCTTGCAAACCAAGGGCTCCAAAAACGTGATCGAGTGTCCCACGCCGCTTTGCTCAGTCGCTGGCGCCACTAGACTGACATCGCCCAGCTGCGGCAGCTTGGATTCCAGTGCAGCAATCCCTGGTGCATAAATACCATCGTCGTTCGTTAAGAGGATACGCAATGAACTGTCCTATTTAAAGATTCTTGAATCGCAACTCAACTTCCCACACGCAGCAATGCGAAATTCTTCTTGCCTCGTCGCAAGACCATCGTCGTTTCGCTCGCCAAATCATTCACGCTTAACGCTTGCTCCGGTCCCGATATCCGCCGATTGTTAACATACGCGCCACCTTCTTGCACCGTACGTTTGGCTTCGCTTTTCGTCTTGCACAGCCCCGCCAGCGCGAAAGCCTCGCAAACATTTAGCCCCGATTCCAGCGCAGCGCGACCCACTTCGGCACTGGGTACATCCGCGAAAATCTCTCGCAGTTCAGCGTCGGTGGTGCGATCAATTTCCGCACCGAATAACGTTGCCGTCGCTCGTTCAGCGGCTTGCAATCCCGCCGCTCCGTGAACAAATTCAGTCAACCACGTAGCCAATCGCTTCTGCGCTGCGCGGAGGTGCGGCGCAGATGCAACCGCTTGCTCAAGAGACGAGTACTCGTCGCGATCGATCTCAGTCAAAAACCGAATGCACATCAATACATCAGCGTCGGCGACGTTGATCCAGTATTGAAAAAAGGCGTAAGGTGAAGTGCGGGCCGCGTCGAGCCAAATCGCTCCCTTCTCGGTCTTGCCCATTTTGCGTCCGTCGCTGGTCAACAACAGAGGGCAGGTCAAGCCAAATAGCTGCTGGCCATGCATACGTCGCGCGAGGTCAATTCCAGCGGTGATGTTGCCCCATTGATCGCTACCGCCGACTTGCAACATGCAACCGTATTTCTGATTCAAGTAGGCAAAATCGTATGCTTGTAGCAGCATGTAACTGAATTCAGTGTAGCTCATACCACTTTCTTCGCGCTGCAAGCGGCTCTTCACCGAATCTTTCGCGAGCATCACACTGATCGGAAAGTTCTTGCCGACATCGCGCAAAAAATGGATGTAAGACCAGCCGCTCATCCAATCGTAATTGTTCACCAGCTTGGCTGGATTGGGCCCGTCGAAATCCAAAAAGCGGCTCATCTGCGAGGCCATGCCAGCCACGTTTTCTTCCAAGACTTCGGAGGAAAGTAGCACCCGCTCGTCGCTCTTGCCGCTTGGGTCGCCAATCATCCCAGTCGCGCCACCCACCAAAGCAATCGGTCGATGTCCGAAGCGCTGGAAGCGCCTGAGCGCCATGAGAGGCAACAAACTTCCGCAATGTAAACTGGGGGCGGTGGGGTCGAAGCCAACGTACAGCGACTGCGGCTTGCTAAGGCACTCGCGCAGGGCATTCGGTTCGGTCGATTGGTGAATGAGTCCACGCCAATGGAGTTCGTCAAGAATTGCTTCAAAAGTCATCGAGAAATGAGTCCCGTGTTCAGCGATCGCTCATCGCCAGCTCCTTTGCCGACGATCGTAAGACGCAGATTTTAGCTCATTCCCTATAAAGTCGTAGCTGGTTTCGCATGAATCCCAGCCTACCCAAACAAGCGATTTAGTTGTACTTTCTTCTTTTGAATGCTAAGAAGTCGCGTTTTTCGGTGGATTCTGTACGTCAATCATGTTATCAAGACAAGTGCACGCCTAGCACCCTACCTTTATTTGCCAGAGATTGCCAAATGTCGAGCCGCCCGAATGCGGAGTCCCTTGGACATCGCCCCAACATGAAAATCTCGCAGGGTTTTTCACGGCGGAGTTTGCTGAATATTGGCACGCTAGCGGCGCTCGGAACAGCGGGCGGCTGGAGCTTACCGACTCTGCTGAGAGCTGAGCAAGCGGCTGGGATAAAGAATAACCCCAAGTCGGTCATCATGATTTATCTGGTGGGTGGTCCACCGCATCAAGATATGTTCGACTTAAAACCGCATGCACCGAGCGAGGTTGCCGGTCCATGGAGACCCATTCGGACAAACGTTCCTGGTATGGATATTTGCGAAGCTTTCCCGCGACTGGCAAAGCTGGGTGACAAATTGACCATTATTCGGTCGCTCGTCGGCAATCAGGCGGATCATGATGCGGTGCAAGTTTTCAACGGACACGATCCCAAGAAACCCAAACCGTCAGGTGGTTGGCCGCAATTTGGTTCGCTGGTCTCAAACCTAATGGGCGCTTCTGCACCCACCGCACCACCCTTCGTCAGCCTGTGCTATCAATGCTCGCACGGTCCCTATAACGAGCCAGGCCCTGGTTTCCTGGGAACATCGTATGCTTCCTTTCGACCGATGGGGCCAACCAAGCAAGACATGGTGCTCAACGGCATTACGCTTAATAGGTTGACCGATCGAGTCTCCCTTTTGCGCAGTGTTGACCTACTGCGCAGGGACGTTGATGCAAAGCTAAACATGCACGCCATGGACGTCTTCAATGAACAGGCGATGGGGCTGCTCACGTCTTCGCGGTTGGCGGAAGCTCTCGATCTTTCCAAGGAAGATCCCAAGGTGGTGGAACGCTATGGTAAAGGTGATCCCACCATCTTTATGGATGCGAACGGCGCACCGCGTGTTCCACAGAGCCTGCTGGTGGCGCGTCGCCTGATCGAAGCGGGAGTGCGGGTGGTTACTCTAAATTACAGTAAGTGGGACTGGCATGGCGGCACGAATGCCGAAGGTCGAGCCAACAATTCAATCTTTGTCCGCGAACAGGAAGAATTTCCCATTTTCGACCAGTGCGTGAGTGCTCTTGTGGAGGATCTCCATCAGCGCGGCCTGGCCGACGACTGTGCGGTGATCATTTGGGGAGAGTTTGGACGGACTCCAAAAATCAGCAACATCGTTGGTCGCGATCACTGGCCTCAGGTCAATTGCGCCTTGATGGCTGGAGGTGGCTTGAAACATGGTCAGGTGATCGGTGCGACGGACCGCATCGCGGGAGAAGTCGTCTCAAGGCCAGTTACCTTTGGCGAAGTCTACGCAACTTTGTTTCATCATTTGGGCGTTGATGTCCAGCAGGCTACGATCGCCGATAACAATGGTCGCCCTCAATACTTGGTCGAAGGTGATGGGAAAGTCCTACCGGAACTGATCTGAGTCATCTAGCGATTAACTCAGGCAGGCATTTCAAGCGGAGTCGCAGAATCCCACACGACCACGAAGCGTATCTTTCGCTATCAAAGACCTGGCGCGTCTTGGCCTGTCTTTCAGGGCTGGCTGTGCTAGCAATACTTGTCACGGCCCGCTGCTTGGAGCCGGCAAGTGCGGGCTTTGGGACACATCAACAGCTCGGATTGCCGCCTTGCACATCGGTTGCACTGTTTGGCATGCGCTGCCCGTCGTGTGGCATGACGACTTCTTGGAGCTTGGTGACTCGCGGAGAATTTCTTGCCGCAGCGCGAATCAACTGCGGTGGCTTGCTCCTGGCAATAATCGCTCTGGCATATATACCTGCAAGTTGCTATTTCACTTGGCGAGGTCGATCTACGCGCGACGGTTGGTTTTCA
>JAYVHC010000866.1:0-2267 GCA_043771575.1 Planctomycetia bacterium | reverse complement strand
GACCGATGCGTTCAATTTCTTGAGCCCGCATCAGCAGGGGTTGGATGTTGGTGACATCATTATTACGACAGAACCTCTTCAAATTCTCAATTGCAACTTCACTAAAGTCTACGCTGATGACCTGCGCCCCATGCCTGGCAAAGAATAACGAAGTGGCGCCCTTCCCACATCCGATGTCAAGGACCCGCTTGCCCTGCACATCGCCGAAATGCTGCAGTGCGTTGTTAAGATCTGGGTCGCTGAGCGCAGGCTGTTCAATACTGCCGTCATTGGCAAAAACTCTATTCCAAAAATCGGTGACTTGTGCAGTGTTACTCGACATGACCGCTCTGATCTGAATTGGTTAGAGTTTTGTTGAATTCGCTTCGTGCGCCGAGTACTGGCTGCGGCATTTGCTGATGGCATTCCGAAATGGGTTGTAGGCCGTCAAGGTGCATGTCTTGGGCATGCAGTTCGACCGCTTGGGCGGCCAATTCGAAGTCATCTCGATTGCCAATGTCCAACCAGTAATCGTTCATCGGGAAAGCGACGACCCGTTCGCCCGCTGCCATGAGACGTAGGGTCAACGTCGGCAGATCGAGGTACTGCTCCGGTTCAATGTAGGACAAAACTCGAGGCTCATAGACGTAAATTCCCGTGCTTACGGGGAACGAAAGTGTGGGCTTTTCTTCATAACCATAAACGCTGAAATCCTCGTGGTAGCGAATCACTCCCAACGACACGGGGAATTTGCGCTCGATAACAGTGATCGTCAAAGCCGCTTGCTGAGCATGATGGAAGGCGACCAGCTGCGAATAGTCAAGCGTGGTTAGGACGTCGCCATTCATTGCCAGAAATGTAGCATCTAGGCCTTGGATGCTTCGCAAGGCGCCGGCCGTACCCAGAGGCTGATGTTCGACAAAAATATCCATGTTGAGTTCGGCGCACAGTGGCGACGAGTGGACATAGGCGCGCATAAGATCCGCTAGATACCCGCACGCCAAAGTGACGTGCGTAAAATGAAAATAGCGCAACTGCCGCAATATGATTTCCAAAATCGGTCGATCCCCTACAGGCATAAGCGGCTTGGGAATGACGGTTGTATAGGGGGCTAATCGCGAGCCGCGACCGCCTGCGAGAATGACTGCCCTCATGGTTTCCTCTTCGAGAATTGGCCAAACTTTAGACGTGATAAGACATATCTTGGTAGGTCTTTAGATTACGTGCTAACCACTCGATTGTTTTTGCTAGGCCTTGCTCCAGTGTGTTCTGAGGCTGCCAATTCAGTAGCTTCTCCGCCTTCGAGCTATCTGCAATCAACCGCCCCACTTCGCTGGCAGCAGGACGGACGCGTTGCTCATCGGTTTCCACGTTCATCTCCTTGCCCAAAGTCTTTAAAATAATCGCAATTAAATCGCCAATGCTGACTTCCTTGCCAGATCCAAGATTAAATACTTGTCCTGAGGACGCAGGCGTTTCCGCAGCAGCAAGAAAACCGCTCACGGAGTCCGACACAAAATTGAGGTCACGAATGGGCCACAACGACCCCACTCGAATCACATCGCTTTGTAGTGCTTGACTAATAACTGTGGGAATGATCGCACGCATCGATTGACGCGGGCCATATGTATTGAAAGGCCGTACGATCGTCACCGGCAAGTCGAACGACAAGTAATAGCTCAGCGCTAACTGATCGGCGGCAATCTTCGTCGCTGCATAGGGCGACTGTCCCTGCAACGGATGTTCTTCGTCGATCGGCACTCTCAAAGCGGTCCCGTAGACTTCGCTGGTCGAAGTCTGGACCAGTTTTTCTACCGACATTTGCCGGCAGGCTTCCAGCACATGTGCACTCCCTAAAACGTTTGTCTGCACATAGTCCAAAGGTCGCTCATAGCTAAACGGAATGCCGATCAAGGCAGCTAGGTGAAAGACCACTTGCTGGTCCTTGATCGCTGATCGAACCGCTGAGGGATCCTTTAGATCACCCCGCAAAACGGTAAGACTCCGGAAACAATCGTGAGACATGTCCTTGAGTTGACCAAGATCTCCATCAGATTTATATCTTAGAAAAACACTAACATTTGCTCCCTTAGCCACCAGGGCTTCGCAGAGATGACTGCCGATGAATCCCGCTCCTCCCGTTACCAGCACACGTTTTCCCGCCCAATTCATCAATGGCTCCTGTCGCGTGAGTAGTGCATCTGAGAATCGACGTCTTTTAGTATTTTGGGCACACGAACAATTCCAGCGGCCAGCATCTTTTCAAGCTCTTGCTGATCTTTGTGCGT
>JAYVHC010000865.1:0-2029 GCA_043771575.1 Planctomycetia bacterium | reverse complement strand
CGCAGCGACTCGAGCGCTCGCTGCAACTCTAATTTCACGCGTTCCGCATCCGCAACTTCCGAGCCGATCATTCTAGCCAACTGCTGATCGATCGACTTTACAGTGTCTTTGACCGCGTCAAGAATTCGCCCTCCACTGCGCATCGCGCGCATCGCTGGTTGATCGAGTTGCCCGATCCAATTGCTTTCTCCCAGGTTACGCCGGTTCTGAGCGTCCGAAGCGTAATAGCTAAACTTACGCTCTTGCAGGAACAGCACAAACACTTTTCCATCCAACTCGCCTGTCTGCGGATGAGCAAACTTGCCAAAGTCGGTTCGATTGTTGAGCCCTTTACCGAGCGCATGTTCGACGGCGTCCATCCCCCTGTACGAACTGCCGTCAGCCCCTTGGAAGCTTTCTCCGCTGGCGTTGTTCATGAGCACGATGACCCAATGCGGCGCGTTAACATCCAGCCATGTTTCAAGATCGTCGAGTTGGGCTGGTCCGATGCCCAGATCGCCTTTAATAAACAAGTGACGATTGGGCGTCCATTGGTCCACGACGTCGTTAATACGAGTGAATTTGGTGGCTGCGGGTGATTTGTTCGGAACCTGCGCTTCGGAAGTCGGAAGGCACAGGACGCTGCCAACCAAAACGGCCGCTAGGCGAATTCCCAAAATCGAAGTAGGGCTGAAAAATCGTGCGCCTGTGAGGAAGCGTATTGTCATGCGATCTAACTCGTTTAATCGTCAAGCGTTCGGGCAGAGCGAGCCAACTGTATGCTGTCTTTAGAATATGCGGCAACCGTCCGAAAAGCGACACGCCCGCCTATTTTCAAGAGTTAGTTGCGATTTTGCCGTTTCACACACCTCACTATGAGTGGGCAGTGTGGTAGAGTCGCTCCGCGACTCGACTCCGAGTTGCGGAGCAACTCGGCCACTCGACTCCGAGTTCTTCGTGCCCTGTGCGATCATTCCTGGCAATCAATGTACGCATGCGTGACAGTGAAGAATTATCTTTTGAACCCATGCGAGAAATCGATGCGGCGGAGGGCGACGTCCGCTACGAGCAGGCCGAGAGCTGACATGAGTAGATAAGGCCACAGCGGTAAAGCCAGCCTCGCGCTGCGCTGCCCTGCATCGAACACTTCGGCGGCTGGAATATCGAAGCGACCACCGGATACCAGGCTGATCTGCTTAAGCAGACTCAGGTTAGTGGGACCCAACCGAAGTTCGTCGGGATAGCCGACAACAAGACCGCGCGTTTGACGAAAAGTCGTGACACCATGCTGATTTTGATTTAACTCAAGATTGTAGGGGCCAGGCTTGCTTATTTCGAATTCGGCTTCGTATCGGCCCGGCGCGGTCTGCTGCATCACCAGTTGCTCGTTGCCGAGGCCGGGGTCAATCACGGTCAATTTTGTTTCGGCGGCGTTGATGAACTGGCCGCTATCGTCAACTGAGTCGACGATCAATCGAGCCCGATCGTCATGCCGCTCGATCTCGACAAATACGCCTTTAGCATCGCTTTTCCGCATCGCATGACGAGTAACTTGGGCCCAGAAGGGACCGAAGTGCGGCCAAGCGAGCCATTCGGTAGCCCATTGGCTTTTGGCGTCGGAAGTAAATGCGACGGTCATTCCCAATCCGTAACGCCACCACACGAGCAACGGATCGCCCGATTCGCTGGCCAGGATGAATTCGCTGGTAGGCTTGGGACGCGTTACAACATAGCCCAGCAGGAAAGGAGCGGAATCGAGTTCAAGACCGTTGAGCACCGGGGTTGGTCGAATCAATTGCGGTAAGAACGGCAACTCATTGATCGCAGACTTACTCGCCGTCACGGTTTCTTTGGCGAAGATTTGCGGAACGCTTTGCGGATCCTCGCACAGGTAGTAGCGACCACCGCCGGATTGAGCGAGTTCTTCGAGCAGTTGCTGATCGGCTTCGGCACCGCAAGCGACACTAGAAAGCGTAATACGCGCAGCGACCATGTCACGAATGATCCCTTCGTAGTCGCCAGGATTGGAGTGGCCATCGGTCATGAGAAT
>JAYVHC010000864.1:0-2053 GCA_043771575.1 Planctomycetia bacterium | reverse complement strand
CACAGAAGTTCGCCCTTCCATGGGGGCTTGGTTTAGTTACGGGCTTGGGACCGAGAATCAGAATTTACCGAGTTTTGTGACGGTTCATCCGAATAACACACGAACTTATGGATCGGCCTTTCTACCTGCGGAGCATCAAGGGACTGCGCTGACGGTACCGCTTGATAGCAAGACCTCTCCGATCGACAACCTGAAGAATGCATCTGCCAGTGATGCGATACAACGCAAGCGGCTTGACCTGACTCGGCGCATGAACGAGCGGTTGGTCGATGAGCTTCACGGCGACGCGAACATGGAAGGGATGATTCAGAACATGGAGCTGGCGTTCCGTATGCAGACAACCACGCCGCAATTGGTAGATATATCCCAGGAAAGTGAAACAACACTCAAAATGTACGGCGTTGGAGGGAAGGACACCGACAAGAATGCGCGGGCCTGTTTGCTGGCTCGCAAGCTCAGCGAATCAGGCGTACGGTTTGTGCAAGTTACGATGGATGGCTGGGATCACCACGGCGACGTTCGTGGCAATCTCCCCAAACTGTGCCATCAGACCGACCAACCGGTCGCAGCGCTCGTCAAGGACTTAAAGCAGCGAGGGATGCTTGAAGACACATTGGTTCTTTGGTCCGGTGAGTTCGGTCGCACTCCCTGGAGTCAGGACTTGAGTGGTACCGCGCCCATTGACAAGCATGGTCGCGAACATCAGCCACAGAGTTTCTGCGCTTGGATGGCAGGCGGAGGTATCAAGCCTGGGTTCACCTATGGCGAGACAGACCACATGGGCTTTCGTGTAACCAACGGCAAGGTCCACATTCACGATCTGCACGCGACGATGCTCCACTTGTTGGGTCTCGATCACACTCGACTGACCTGGCGCCACGTCGGTCGCGACTTCCGACTCACCGATGTCTACGGAACCGTGATAAACGAGATTTTAGAGTAGCAGGCACACGTCATCGGCGGTTCATTCAGTAACGATGGCAGTCGAGTCTTGAGCTGGTCCAAAAACGGCACATAGTCCACGCCAAGCCGAACTCCAGCGTTTCCGTTCAGGGTCAAGTCGTTGAACTATCGTAACTTCCTCGATTCCAAGAATCCATTGGCTTTCGCATTGATGGCAAAAATGAATTATAATAGACGGGAACAGGTTCGAATGAAGGCGGATTTTCCAAGACTAATACTCTGTCGGTACTCGATGCCGAGTCACTTCACGGTTTTCTCGACGTCCCTCTCAGTTAGGATTCAAAGTGCGTGCCCTTCTAAAAATGCGTTGTAGTGTTTTATTCGTCGCGATGTTGGGAACTGCTCAGATCGCTATGACCGACGATTTTATCCCTCGAACGCAAACGGCTCCGCCTGGTCCGCCGCTATCTCCCGAACAAGCGATGGCGAAGATGACGCTGCCACCGGGCTTTCGAGTTGAGTTGGTGGCCTCAGAGCCAGCTTTGCAAAATCCAGTTGCAATGGCATTCGATGACAAGGGGCGCATATTCGTCACTGAGAGCTTTGAGTACCCTCGTCGAGAGCCCGGCCCGGGCCGAGACAAGATCAAGATCCTAGAGGACAAAGACGGTGACGGCGTCTGCGAGACAGTCAAGGTATTTGCAGAGGGTCTCAACATTCCTTCTGGTATCGCAATTGGCCACGGTGGCATCTGGGTAGCAAACGCTCCCGATCTATTATTCATGGAAGACACAGACGGTGATGACGTCGCGGACAAGCAAACGGTTATCGTTACTGGGTTTGGCCGAGACGATACGCACGAACTTCCCAACGCTTTGACGTGGGGGCCGGATGGATGCTTATACGGTCTCAATGGTGTTTTCAATCGATCTGTCGTTAAACAAGATGGTCGGGTATTCGACTTCACTTGCGCCCTTTTTCGCATTGACCCGATCACCAAGAAATTCGATTTGTTTTGCGAGGGGACAAGCAATCCTTGGGGTGTTACCTTTGATCATGAGGGGAGCGCTTTCGTTAGCGCCTGCGTGATCGACCATCTTTGGCACTTGACCGAATCCGCTTACTATCTGCGACAGGGTGGTCCATACCC
>JAYVHC010000863.1:0-5014 GCA_043771575.1 Planctomycetia bacterium | reverse complement strand
GTCTGAGTAGGCTCCACTCGCCTGCTTTATTCTTCTACAATCCGCCATACGTTCCGACCACTTCAACCAATTCACACTCGTAGATTCTCGACTGACATGGATCAGCCTTCGCAACATATCGCTGATCGCTATCAGGTCGTATTGAACGACGCGTGGCGTCAGTGGTTCGATCGAGATGCGGAACAAGTACCGCTGGCTGGCGAGTTTCGAGAATCTTCGCCGTTCAATTTCTTGCTCGACCGGGCGCCGACAACGGTGTGGCCGGGTTTGATGTTACCGGATACGCTGCCTCTGATTGGTAATGAGTATGGCGATTGGTTATGTGTTCGTGTCGATAGCACAAACCGATTTGGAGAACTCGTGCATTGGTATCACGGTGGCGGCGATTGGATTCCCGTCGGCAGCACATTGGCCGAGGCGGTTTTGCACGATGTGGTCGACCAATTTCGTCCGCGGGTTGGTCAAGTGTTGCGAGGTGCCACAGAAAGCACTTCACCTGACCACCTCACCCACGTCGTTGAAAGGTTGAACGAGGAACGACTGCAACGGTGGCTGGCCGCGTCCTTGGGCGAAAAGTTGGGTGAGTCCCAGAGCGGCCCTTCGGCACTTCGCGATGTTCTCAGCGCGCTGACGACAACCAATTATTTGTCCGCAATCCAGCATCTTGAGCGGGCTGGCTGGTCGGTCGAAGCCTCGCTCTGCGATCAAATCGAATATGCGCTGCAGGTTCCCATTCGCTCCCTAGCATGCGCTGAAATCCCAAAACGACTTGGCCTGAATTACGAACCTGATTACGTGCGTTTGCTGTTTGATGCACAGCACATCCCCAATAGTCTCTTACACCAAATTCAAGAGATTCTGCATTCTCTAGGCCTGGCACCTGCACAAACTAATGCACAAGACTGGGCAGAGGCAGAACGTTTGGCGCTGCGTCTGCTCGCCCGGCGCAGCGATCTCGCCTGGGCTGCGGACATTGCCGGCTGGGCTGCGAAACGGCGCGGTGATTTATCAGCAGCTTGCGAAATTTATTTCCAGGGACGATTTGCGAGTGCGTTTTCAAATCAGTCGATTCGCATGCGTTCACACGGATTCGAGCCGCAGTTCGGCAAAGTGGCTCTGGCGGAAATGTGGAATCTTCGTGACCATCTAAGCTCCGCGCAGCGCGACGACAGCTATGTGCAGACGATTTGGCAGACTCCGGCTCGAGTTCTGCAAAGAGAAGTTCAAGCGTATTGGATGAGCGCTGCCAAGCAATCCATGAATGCCGGCAACTTTGCAACGGCCTACGAGAATTTCTACCGAGCTGGCTGGGACATCGGCGCTCAACGTATGACTGACTACCTAGACGTTTTCGCAGGGCTAATTGAAAGTGCCCAGGCGGCGGGGTGGACCGCACGTGCGAACGTCGCCGCCACACATCTGGCCTGTTTGGCTAAACTTCTGCCGCCTGCACTCTGACGTAGATGACCGAACTTGAGTAGGCAAAATCCAGGAATCGGAAAAATGTATGCAGCCGCATATGTGCTACAATCGACTGCTTGCTAACGGCCTGCTCTGTACCAATGTTCCGACCACTGATACGCACCACTACACGGGAGAACTCTCATGAAAAGTAGCCTACTTGTAGCGATCGCTTGTTTGTTTTTCACATCGTCTGTAGCCTTTGCTCAGGAACCGATTAAACCAGGTAAAGAACATGAATTCCTGCGGGAATCAGTGGGCGAGTGGGACATTAAATTCGACATGGCAGACGGAAGCATTAACGGCAAAGCGGTCTATAAGATGGTGCATGGCGATCTGTGGTTAGCTTCTGACTTGGAAATGCCCATGCCAGGTGCCAAATTTACGGGTCAAGGGCTCGATTCATACGATCCTGCTAAGAAAAAGTATGTTGGGATTTGGGTCGATTCAATGATTACCGCACCCATCGTTATGGAAGGAGATCTCGCTGCCGTCGGTTCAATTAAAACGCTCACAATGACAGGTAAAGGACCGGGTCCCGACGGAAAACCAGCCGATTACAAAATGGTGACGGAGTATAAAGACAAGGACACCCATGTTTTTAGACTCTGGGTAGGCAATGTTTCCGGCGATCCAATGATGACCGCAACTTATACCCGCAAAAAATAGTTCGCTCGAACTCCAGCCGGGTACGGGAGTCGCTCGGGCGGCATCACTCTCATGTGACGATTCTGCAGGTTACGCAAAGTTTATCGTCGCTTGCATGTGAAAAGTGCGTTCGTGCGCTCGGTTTCTACGTCGTGTGACTTAAGGCACACACACAAAAAGAGGTGCAAATGTGAGTCCGGACGGATACATAACCCGTCTCAGGGGAAATTTCCGTTGTTTAGGCAATTTTGCTTCTGTGAAAAGACATCTTTGAAAAGTTGGGGGCACGCTCCGGTCGATGCCGATAAGTCGGATTGTCTGAGCAAGTAATCTAGCGGACTGATCCTCGAGCAATAGTTCCGATTCGGTTTGCTAGCCCTCAGTGCATGCGAGCGGGTTGCAAATGTAGCTTGTAATCAACGCTTCACCTCTGTGCCTCCGGAATAGGGCGACCCATTCATGAACGACCGTGTCCAGCTTTGTTTGGTGCTTCATAATCATCAGCCAATCGGAAATTTCGAAGGTGTGATCGAACAAGCATATCGCGACAGTTACTTGCCGTTCCTAGACGTCTTTGAGAATTATGCCGACCTGCGAATATCACTGCACACTTCGGGGCCGTTGATGCGTTGGATGATTGAGCGGCATCCCGACTACGTGGCTCGAGTTCGCTCGCTGGTAGCCGCCGAGCGCGTCGAGATCATCGGCGGGCCGTTCTATGAGCCAATACTACCGATGCTGCCCAGTCGAGACCGTATCGGCCAAATTCGCACTTACACCGAGTTTCTCAATCGTACCTTCGAGACCAGCGTTCATGGTATGTGGATGCCTGAGCGAGTTTGGGAGACGTCGCTGACCTCGGATATCGCCCGCGCGGGAATCGCTTACACAGTGCTCGACGATTACCACTTCAAAGCTGCCGGGTGGTCCGAAGAAAGTCTGCGCGGTTACTACATTACTGAAGACAACGGCCATGTCCTAAGAGTCTTCCCTGGCAGCGAGAAACTCCGTTATCTGGTTCCTTTCGTTGCGCCCGAGAAAACGATTGAGTACGCCGCCCGAGTGGCTTGCGAAACACCAGGTGCGGTCTTGGTCTTCGGCGACGATGGCGAGAAGTTTGGCACTTGGCCGGACACTCACGAACACGTATACAGGCGCGGTTGGCTGCGCAAATTTTTCGACGAATTGACACAAAATCAAGGTTGGTTGCAGACCTCCCGGCTGTGTGACGTCGTTCGCGACAAACCACCACAGGGCAAGATCTACTTGCCCGATTGCAGTTACCGCGAGATGACCGAATGGGCGCTGCCGGTCGAGCAACAGAGTACGCATCATGAGATCACTCATGAATTGCAGTCGCATCCGCATTGGCCCGACATCAGCCGCTTGATTCGAGGCGGTAATTGGCGCAACTTCAAAGTTCGCTACGACGAAACGAACGAGATGTACGCACGGATGATGTTAGTAAGCGAACGCTTGGAACAAGCGCGTTCGGTGGGCTACGCGAGTTCCTCGTTAGCCGAGATTGAAGATCATCTGTATCGCGGTCAATGCAATTGTCCGTACTGGCACGGTGCGTTTGGCGGCGTTTATCTGCCGCACCTGCGCAATGCCATCTTCAGCGAATTGATTGCTGCCGAAAATGGGCTCGATCATCTCGAACACGGCAATGCTTCGTTCGTGGAAGCGACTTCGGACGACTTTGATTTTGATTTATTGCCCGAAGTCCGTCTGTCAAATGATCACTTGATCGCCTTTATCGCGCCTGCCAGAGGCGGGATGATGTACGAACTCGACGTGCGCGGCGCGAGTCACAACCTGTTAGCGACAATGCAGCGTCGTCCGGAAAGTTACCATCGCAAAGTGCTGCAAGGCAACGTGCAACCTGAAGGAACACTGGCCAGCATTCATGATCGGGTTGTGTTCAAGCAAGAGGGATTGGATCAGAAACTTCAATATGACACTTTTCCTCGCAAGGGTTTTCTCGAGCACTTCTATGACAACGATTTGACGATTGACTGTTTGGTGAGTGGTCAAGCCCTGGAGCGTGGCGATTTCGTAGCTATGCCTTTCGAAGCCAAGTTGCGGCGGGCGTCTACTAAGATGCAATTACAACTCAGTCGCGATGGCAACGCATGGGGAATTCCGCTGCGATTGACCAAAGCCCTAACGCTCGATGCAGGCAGCCCCGTTTTGAACGTCGTTTACTTAATAGAAGGACTGCCCCGCGATCGACAATTGCACTTGGCACTCGAATGGAATTTTGCTGGTTTGCCTTCTGGTGCAAGCGATCGATTCTTCTACGATTCCCAGGGTAATCGGCTGGGGCATCTCGGTACGCAACTGGACCAATCCAACATGCATTACATCGGCCTGTTCGACCAATGGCTTGGCGTCGATGTGCTGCTGAGCATGAATCGGCCAGCAGGTGTGTGGGCATTTCCGATCGAGACGGTCAGCCAAAGCGAAGCAGGATTCGAATTAGTCCATCAAGCGGTCTGCGTCATGCCACACTGGTTGATCCAAGGCGATAGTGAGGGGAAATGGTCGGTACAGATGCAAATCCGGGTTACAACCAACGTGCACTCTTTCAACGTCTGCCAAGCCAGCCATAGCTTCAGTCAGGTGTTGGGTGTGAACCAGGGCGTCTAGTGAAATAAACCACTCCCATTTGCGACCTGCACTAACAAAAAAGGGGTTCATCCGGATTTAGCGTACGCCCACCCACTACCGATACCGATGTTTTTGTGGGTCGCTCCTGCCGGGTGCGACTTCTGGCACACCGAATTGTCAAAATAGCCGATAGGGGGTCACGGCTGCGCTTCACAAAATTCTAGCAGCGGTTCAAGCAATACAGACTTTGATGGCGTTGAAAAGGATGTTCCAAGCGACACGGATTGTGCGT
>JAYVHC010000862.1:0-3850 GCA_043771575.1 Planctomycetia bacterium | reverse complement strand
CCTCGTCGGTCACGCGACGGCCCTTAACCCATACAGGGATGATTTTTGCTTCGTCCATCGCTCGGTTAATGCTCGGGCCGCCGCCGTGCACAATGACTGGTTTCATGCCCACCGTTTCCATGAAAATCACGTCTAGCAACAAATGGTGAATCGCAGACTGGTCTTCGAGCAGGCTGCCGCCGAGCTTGATGACTGTAGTCTTGCCGCGAAAACTGCGAATCCAGCCCATTGCCTCGATGAGCGTATCTGCCTTTGCTATAGCATCGTCCACTGGTTGTCGGCCTTCCGTTAGCTGCCAAGCATCTATAATGTCGCGGAGGGAGGCTACAATGGAACCTCCCGTCGCGCCTAAATTAAAGGCGCGGACCGCTTTACGTGGCCGCTTAGGGCTCTGTAATGCGAAAACGCGTAATGCTAACGCAATGCAAGGACGAGTGTCAATCTGACTGGAGTAGAAGGAATGGTGAGGAAAAAGAACAATCCGGATTCCGGCGAATCCAACCACCGGCATTTTTCCGCCGCCACAGCGTTAGGACTTGCACTAGCCTTGTTACTCAACTCTACCTCTTTCCGCGCTGCTGAGCCGCTTAAATCTACCGCCGCCTTTCGAGGCCCCGTAGACCTTGCCATTGACGCAGCCGAAACTTGGGCCGCGACCGCCAACGAGCTATCGGGCACCGTTTCGCTGGTGGACCTCACGTCTGGCGAAGTTCTCGATGAAGTCGCACTCGGCGGCCATCCGGTCGCCATCGCTCGCTGCGGCCCAACGCACCTCGCCATCAGTTGCCCGGACTCCGGTGAAGTTCTGCTGGCCCAAGTCGCCAACAGGAAACTAAGCCTACTGCACCGAACACACGTCGGTTTCTTACCGCATGGCCTAGCCATCGGCAAAGCAAGCATCGATTCAACGACAGCACCTGTGTTCGTAGGCCTTCAAGCGACCGGCGAAATCGCTGAACTCAACCTAACTGAGCAGCGGGTTGTACGCCGCTTCACGGTGGGCCATTGGCCGCGCTATTTAACAGCGTCACTCGATGGCAAACGACTTGCCGTGGGGCTGAGCGGCGAAAGTGCGATTGCGGTGGTCGATCTCGCTGCAGGTGAAGTCCTGTATCGCGAGCCGCTCAGTGGCGGCATCAACATCGGTCACCTGCAGACTTCCGCCGATAGTCTAAACGTTTACTTTCCCTGGATGATATACCGTAGCAACCCAATCACCGTCCGCAACATCCGCCGCGGTTGGATACTTGCCAGCCGCGCCGCCCGAGTGCGACTCGACGGGCCAGCCGACCGTGAAGCCATCTCGCTCGACGTTCCTGGACGCGCCGTCTCCGATCCCCATGGCGTCGCCTTAACGCCCAACGAACATCGGCTAACCGTCAGCTCTTCCGGGACGCATGAATTGCTCGTGTATCGCCTCGGTGACTTGCCCTTTATCGGAGCGGGAGGTCCAGGCGATTTGATCGACGACAAATTACTGCGCGATAAAGATCTATTCTATCGCATCCCTGTGGGTGGTCGACCGATGGCCGTGCGCGCCCTTTCCGACAACCGCCGCGTACTCGTCGCTAACCATACTCTCGATCAATTGCAAGTCGTTGATATCGAAGCCAAGAAGCTCGTCAACCCAATCAGCCTCGGTAACACTCCGAGTGATTCTCCGGAGCAGTTACTTGTTCATCGCGGCATGGAGATTTTTTACGATGGCCAGCGCAGTCTCGATCAATGGTACAGTTGCCAGTCATGTCATCTCGACGGCGGTAGCAATGCGCGCCCCATGGACACGTGGAACGACGGCACGGCATTGAGCGTCAAAACCGTGCTCCCTTTGCACCAAGTTGCCGAAACCGCACCCTGGACATGGCACGGCTGGCAAACCGAACTAGACGATTCCATTCAGAATTCGTTCACTGACACCATGCAGGGGAAGGAGGCTGACGCTCAAGATGTTCGCGCCCTGCGCACCTACATTGCATCGCTGCCATTGCCTCCCAATCCCTTCTTGGCTACCGACGGAGGATTGACCCCACAAGCCGAAGTTGGTCGCAAGTTATTTGAGAGTTCCGAATCAGCCTGTGCCACCTGCCATAGTGGCCCCACTTTTTCGGACGGACTCAACCACGACGTCGGACTGGGCTCGGACAGTGACAAGTACCCCACTTACAACACTCCGACTCTACTCGGCACCTACCGTAAAGTCCGCTATCTCCATGACGGTCGCGCCAAATCCCTCGAAACTCTACTTACCGAACATCACTCACCAGAAAGAGTCTCTGAAACCGCACCACTGACCGAAGACCAAGTTCAGTCGCTGATTGCGTATCTTAAATCGCTCTAACAGGCTGCTGGAAACGTGGCCGAGTAGCTCCGCAACTCGGAGCCATAGTATGATTATGGGCCTTCGGTTTCGAGAGCGTTAGTCGAGTCCCGGAGCGACTCGACCACATTTATTTAAACACACGCATCGGGGTGACAGGACACCAGTTGAACTTTTTTCTCATGGCGTCCAGAGGTTACCGACGAGCTTATGCGTTGCTGCACAGGCACTTGCGACGAATCTTGTCGGAGATCTGGAAGTCAGCAGTTTGTCGCTTGGATAAAAGTGACCGGGAACATTTTGCCGGTACCGACTGAATGTGGACGACCGTCAAGTCCCCCGTCTGAGATTGGAGTGCGACGACGCTCATGACTTTAGCCTGCTGGAATCACGAACGGCCGAGCCGGATGGTCCAACGTGGCGATGTCTGACACAGATTCCCATCTCAACTCAACTGCCTACCAGTTTTTTACAGAACTTACCTTCATTAATCGTTGGCCGTACGGGAAGTCCTGTGTGAGTGTACGTTAACGCGATGTTGTCGATGCCCACTTGCTGCCCGCTCCACTTTAATACGACGAAGGAAGCCTTCGGTGCCAAAGACCCACTCCCGTTGCTCTGACTTGAACAGGTCATCGGGGACATTCAAGCCTTCCTTAACAATCCCGCATTGCAGCTCCAGAAATCGCGGTCGTGAAAAAAGCCGGGCACGTTTGACCGTGCCCGGCTTCGTTTCGCTTTCCATTGGCGGAAGCTCTTGGCGAATTGACTTAATGCTTGACCTTGTCGCCGAAGCCACCGAACAACATGTCGAGTCCCTCTTCGCCTTTCAGGTCATCTTCTTCGTCGTCATCGATAATGTCGCCCAGATCGAATAACGCCAACGCCCAGTCGCCGTTGACCCAATCCGCCAGGGCGGCATCCAATGAGGCGAGATCATCCTGGTTTTCTGTAGAGCCGCCAATCAGCAGGTCGTTGCCACGCCCGCCTTGCAGCTTGTCCTTGTCATGTACGAATCGCACCGCACCGGCGTTGATCTGAGCCTGCGTGAAGCTGGAAATCGCCACACCAGGATTGGCCACAAATTCGCCCTCGCCACTACTCTTGCGTCTGTTCAGAAAATTGATGATCAGCAGGATGTCGATCGGAGAAACGTAGCCACTGCCGTTCACGTCGTAGTACTGGAACGAAGCGAGTTCTTCGCTGCTCATGGGGCCGTCTGATGAAAGCTCTGGCCTGCTGGACCTGTTGAGCAAATTAACGACCGCCAAGGCGTCGATCGGAGAAACGATGCCATCGGCGTTCACGTCGTGCGGTAGATTTGGATTGGTATTGCGAACGCTGTTTTTCACAAGCATTTTTTGAGCACCGCTGCTTAAGACGTGAAAGAATTGACCATCCTTGACGGTGGGTCTTCCGGCCTTCCAATTGGTGCCGTAGTCGATGCTATCGACCTTATCAATCGTCAGTTGCACCTCGCCTGACGACGTGGTCGCTGGAGCAAAGCGGAACTCATCCGGTCCGTCACTGCCT
>JAYVHC010000861.1:0-12421 GCA_043771575.1 Planctomycetia bacterium | reverse complement strand
CAGGTTGGGAAGCATCACCGCGATTTGCACGCCCACTTGGACGACCGCATGCCGCCGTATCAGTGCCCACAACACTGCTGATGAACAGCACGTTTGGATTGTTCGGATCGGCCACAATACTCGTGTGTCGTGGAATGCCAAGCCCCGGTGGCTGGTCCATGGCCGTCCAGCTCGCGCCTTGATTGGTTGAACGAAACGCGTTCAGCACAAAAACCCCGCCACCCTGATTGTCGAATGTCACTGCATAGACGGCGTTGTTCCCAGGGCTAGTGTGCACCGCCATTTCAACGAAATCTGCTGCTCCAATAACTCCCGCTGGAATATTCGTATTCGTGGGATTGAAAGACAGTCCTCCGTCAGTACTTATGAAAAAACCGTTTGCCGCTCCTGTAATGGAAGCATAGAAACGATTTGGATTGGTTGGATCAACATCCATGTCCACAACATTGCCAGCCCGCACGGGTGCCGCACTAAAAGTTAAGCCACCGTCGGTGCTTCGGAAAATACCATTGTTGGTTGCGGCGAGAACGACTTGTGTCGCTGGGCTACCGATAGCGGTTGGGATGATCTGATTGATTTGGTTGCCCGCGAGGCTTTGACCGATCACTGACCAGCTTGTGCCGCCATCCGTCGTCTTCAACACGCCTATCTGCGGGCCGCCGTCTCCGAAACCGCTGCTCGTAGTGCCAGTACCCACATAAAGTGTATTCCGCGTTGCATCGAGTGGACTGAAAGCAATTGCGCTCGTCGACAGTGTGCCGAACTGATCGGTTAATGGTGTCCATGATGGATTGGCGGCGGTGGCATTCGTTGTCCGCCAAACACCGCCATTGGCACTGGCCACAAACAATCGGTTCGCGTTGGTCGGGTCAGGGGCCATCGCTGTGACAGCACCCGCTTGAGGCCTGCCCGGAATCCCTTCAACGTTGTTGCCATTCAAGATCGTTCCCGGCCCCTGCTCAACCCAAGTTGGAACACCGCTTAAATCAATGGCCAGCAACTCGCGATTTTCCAGGTTTTCTAAAAACAAACTGCGTAATCGTTTGGACCGTCGTTGCGAAGTCTTTGTGTGACAGGATGCTAGACGCTTCAATGTTGGACGCTTCATGGAGTGCTCCCTCTCGGGCTGACAACTACCCGTCTACTGCAACAACTTCATGGCATGGCTGTCAGTAACCGAAAACTAGAATATGGGCAATGTGAGAGACTAGAGGCAATTAACCAAAATAGGCAACGCAATAAGTCTTAGGGTGAATCTATTCTCTCAAAAGGAGTAGAGTCAAGACTTTGAATAGAATTCGTGCGAAAATTGCTAAAGGTTTTTAGGGCTTGGCAGTTAAAGCTTGGGCGGCTCAACTTGCGCTGGACTTGCCAAGTAACCGATCAGGTCGCGGACTTGATCGTTGCTCAGCGTCTGCAGCAATCCGTCCGGCATCATGGAGACTTGCGACAAAGTACGGCGCTCAATCTCTGGTTTGGGGACAATCAAGCGTTCATTGGCGGTCTGAATCGTTAGTGCTTGGTCGCTTTCATCGACAATCAAACCGGTGATCACTCGGCCAGCGTCGGTCAAAATGATTTCCATTTGAAAGTCTTTTGCGACTGCCGCACTGGGATCGATCAGATTTTCAAGCACATAGTCCAGATTCGTACGCTGCGATCCCGTTATCTCGGGACCGATCATTCCGCCCGAACCAAACATGCGATGGCAATTCGCGCAGCTCTTTTCGAACAACGCACGACCGGCTGGCAAGTTGGCTCGTTTCATCACATCGGGCGTCAAGCGTTTCTTGTAACCCGCAATCGATTTGGCTTTGTCGGTTGGCGTCGTTCGCATCTCGCCCCATGACTTAGTGATGCGAGCACTCAGAGTCGCATCGTTCAAGCTAAGTAGCTGACGGGCTGTAAACGCCGTGACATCTTTGCGCGGTACGCGTTCTGTTTCAATCGCGTCCATCAGCTTTTTTCCCCAAGCCACTCGCGAGGCTAGCGTTTGCAATGCATCTTGTTTCACGGCACCGTCTAGTTTTGAATAGCGCGCAAGCAACATTTCCGGCGTCCCACCTTCGTCGAACTCGGCCAGACCCCGAATCGCTTCGCTTTGGACGGCCGCGTCATCCAGCATGTCAATCAATAATGCACCAACGCCCGCTGCTTTCTTCGCAACCAGTGAACGCACAGCTCGTTGCCGATCAGCGGCCGATGCACTTTGCTCGCTCGCCAATCCTCGCAGCGACTGCAAGGCTCGAGCGTCATTGAACACTAACGCCAATTCGATCGCTGCGAAACGTACCTGAGGCGATTCGCTGGCATCTAACTTTGCAAACGCCTCTGTCCAACTTTTCGGCATCGCTACTGAACGTTGACCTTCCAAGCCTTTCAACATGCCTGTTAGTAGGTCCAACTGAAATGCTCCGTCGCCGTTTTCAACTAGCAATTTCACCAGCCCCTCGAGCCCCAGCTTAGCCTGCGGATGCGATGCAACACGGCGTGCAATATGATTGCGATCCAGCGGAATTGCGGCACCTCGCGCGAGCTCAATAAACCGCATCAGGTCGCTATCCGCCAACGGCTCGATTCCATACCAAATCATCAAGGGCAGATTCTGATCGGAAGCATCTTCAGCATGTTTCAGCAACGCGCTGGCAATCTCCCAGCGATCATTTAGCGGTAAACGTTGCAGCGCGCTGGCCAATTGCAATCGCACGTACGCCGACGCATCGCTGGCCGCTAGGGCTGCTAACCTTTGCACTCCCGTTCGGCCCGCTTGAAAATTCTCGCTCAGCAACCGAACCGCCCAGCCCCGTACATATTCGCTCGAGTGATCTAACTGGCTGATCAAAAACGCATCCTCAATTTCGCCGACTGCGTGCAATGTCCAAAGAGCTCGCAACTTACGAGGCACTTCGACATGCTCGGCGAGCATCTTCCGTAACTCTTTGCGAACCGACGTCATATCGCGGCCCGCCGCCGCTCGCTCTTGCAGCACTCTCCGCGCATGACGCACGTGCCAATCGTTGCGATGCAAATGCAGCTTCACTAACTCGATGTCGGACAATTTTGCAATATCCACTGGCGTCGATTTTGCATTGCTATACGTGACTTTAAAAATGCGGCCTGTTTCACGCTGTGTATTGCGAACGCTGTGACACTCGCCTGTATCCGACCAATCGCTAAAAAATACACTTCCATCAGGACCGTACTGGATCGTCACTCCCATGTGCCACGGATCTTGCGAACGGATGATGTCAGGCCCATGCGAAGCCGTGTAACCCGAACCCGAGCGTCGCAGCAGATCGTTGTTGACCCGTTTGCCATGGATGTTGTTCATGAAGACCGAATTGCGATACTTGTCCGGCCAATTGTCACCGAGATAAACCATCGTGCCACAATGAGCGTGTCCGCCACCAAGTTGATCTTCTTCAGGGCTACCGATCCCTTCGTGAAAATCTTGAGAACCGAGATAGTGGAAGTGATCGGCGATTGTCGCGATCCGTTCATAAGCAAAGCGACTCGACTCGCGATTGCGCCACGGTTCGTAATGCGCCCCTTGAATCACATGGAACAGATGCGGATTGACACAGTTCGAAACAAAGCCTTCACCAAAATCGTCCCAATCGATACCCCATGGATTCGTCGTCCCGTCAGCGTAAGGTTCCCAAGAGTGTTTTACCGGATGATAGCGATAGACGCCGCCATCAAACTGCGCTCGTTCGGCATCCGGAGTTCCCGGTTTCGCAATGCGCGAATAATTCGTGCGACCGTGTGTCCCATATAACCAACCGTCGGGCCCCCAGGCAAAACCATTGGCGAGGTTATGGCTGTTGGCGTGCGTTCCAAAACCATCTAGCAGCACTTCAGGTTTAGTATCCGGAACATCATCGCCATTATGATCGGGAATGAAGTAAAAATTCGGCGGCGACATGACCCAAGCGCCCCCAAAGCCGACTTCGATTCCGGTGACATAGTTCAATTGATCGTAGAACACGGTCCGCTTGTCAAATTTGCCGTCGCCATTGGCATCTTCTAAGATCACAATGCGATCGCCCGGTTTTGGACCGAAGTTCGGATAGTTATACGCCTCGGCGACCCACAGTCTGCCGCGGTCATCGAAGCAGAAACCCACCGGCTGCTGCACGTCCGGCTCGCCTGCGAACGCCGTCACATGAAATCCGTCCGGCACGATCATCGACTTCGCCGCTTGCTCAGGCGAAAGCGGCCCAACTGTATCCTGTGCCCATAGGCTCGTGGACAAACCCGTCATGGCAAGCGTCCAGACAACCGCGCTGCTACAAATCCAACTGGCGTATCCTACAGTTGACGACAACTGGAGCAGTAGTTGGTTTCGTAAGAAACCGGCCGAACCCGCAAACCATTTCCGCAGCACCTGATCAATGCGGCACGAGGGACCAACGAACATGCTATGTGACCTGAAAAAGTGATTTCCATTCGCTACACGCTCGACGAATGAATCAACACTATAGCTTGTCCATGGATTGATCGCACCCGGCAGGAGCGATCCACGGTCGGGCGTAACCTGGGCTGTTAAAAAGCCGCGGTTGTGGAGGATTAAGAATTGCGAGACTATTCATCCCGCAGGGATACCCAGACAATAGCCGGTGGTTGAGCGGAGCGACACCACCGGAAAAAGATGCGTGAAGTGCGTTCCGATCCTGACAAGGATCGAAGAATCTTTGACCCCTCCAGGGTCATACGCTTGTCCTTTCGTTTCCCGGGGGTGCGCCACTTCGCGGCGACCCCCGGCTAATGTCTGTAATCCCTATCGGGATGGATCAGGTTTCCTAGTTGTGCGTCACAGCGACTGGGCAGCGAGTGAGGTAAGAGGCTTTCGTTTTAGTGACCCGTCGGCGTTAGCCGCGAGTTTCGGAGCAGACGAATCAACCTACTCGGTGATTGACAAATGCCAAACGATTCGTGGACAGCGAACAAGCATTGGACGAACCACAAGCCGCCAACGACCACAACTTCGAGACCCGTGGCTAGGACAATCAGAAATAATAACGGGGACTTGCGAGTACTCAGCAGGTAGAGCGGGGGAACGCTACATTCGCCGGAATTCGAGCGACCGCTGGGGAACAACGTCGGCTATAATTGGGCAGCGGCGAATGTTTTCAATACCCCCCCAATCGGCATCCTAGGTCTAAGCGTGATGAACTTCTTTAAATTGGCGATCTTGATTGCGCTGGCTACGCTTCCGAGCGCTCGTAGTTTGCCGGGGCGATCGGTCGGCGACGCTACTGCAGACTCGCAGCGTATGGCAGCGATTGAGTTGCTGAAGAGCAACTGCTTTGATTGTCATGGCGGTGGCGAGGACGAGGGGAGTTTGCAGCTAGATTTATTGCTTGAAGAGCCCGATTCAGCAGAAACTCGCGCGGCCTGGTGGAAAGTGCTTAGCAATGTTAGAGCGGGAACGATGCCTCCGCCCGATTCGAGTGCGAGGCTCTCGGCCGAAGATTCGGCTCCATTGCTCAACTGGTTGAAGTACTCGGCGATGGCGATTGACTCGGAAAACCCAGATCCGGGTAGACCCACAGCTCGCCGTTTGAGTCGTCGCGAATATGCGAATACGATTCGCGACTTGGTCGGCATCGAATACAACGCTGAGGTGATGTTTCCGCCCGATGACAGCGGATTCGGCTTCGACAATATTGGTGACGCGCAAAGCCTTTCGTTAATGTTGCTCGAAAAGTATTTATCCGCCGCCAAAGAGATCGTTGACAAGGCGGTGCCGACGGTTTGTAAGGTCGTTTCGCGGCAGTCTCTCAAGTCAACCGATTTTCGTAGCCAAGATCGTGAGAGCCAAGATCGTGAGAGAACTGGCGACAACATGCGCACCGACAAATCGCACGATGTCGTGCGCAAAGTTCGTATTGAGGAAGAGGGTCAATACCGGATCCACGTTGAACTTAAGGAACACGGTTCATTCGAGTTCAATCCACAACGGACGCATCTGAAGTTTGTGCTTGACGGAAACACGGTCCACGAAGCCGAATATGGCTGGGACGAAGCTAAGCGGACGAAGCTGAGTTTTCCCCTCGACTGGATGGCTGGTGAACATGAGCTGCGATTCTTGTTAGAGCCTATCGATTTGCCCGCTGAAACGAAAGTGACCGCGGATTCGTATGCCGAAGTTGACGTGGATGCGGTGGTCATCGAAGGTCCGACGGAAGAAGCGAAGTGGAAGCATCCGGCGGGCTACGATCGCTTCTTTGATCGCGATGAACCACCAACCGACGTTGCTCAGCGTCGCGAATATGCGAAGCAAGTGCTGAGTCGATTTGCGATCAGAGCCTTCCGTCGTCCGGCGGACGATGACACGCTTAATAAACTCGTCGACTTGGCGGAACAAGTCTACACGCAACCTGATACGACCTTTGAAGCGGGGGTTGCTCACGCGATGGTCCCGATGCTAGCGTCGCCAAGGTTCCTATTTCGTGTCGACAGAGTTGAAACTGAAACCGATACAAAATTTCCTTTGATTGATGAATATTCGCTGGCTTCCCGAATGTCGTACTTTCTGTGGTCGACGATGCCTGATGAAGTGCTGTTCAAGTTAGCCGAGTCACGGCAATTGCGAGCCAAACTGGATGAGCAGATTCAACGCATGTTGGCTGATGAACGTTCGGATGCGTTGGCGGCAAATTTTATGGGTCAGTGGCTGCGGACACGCGACGTGACCAAAACCTCGATCGACCCTGTCGCAGCGTTAGGTCTGCAGGCGGAATACGACGAACTGCGAGCAGAGTTTCGCGGGCGCCGCACTCGCAATACGCGGCTAGAAGATGCACCGCAGGGCGAAGAAGGTAAGCGATTGGCGCGATATCGGGAGATATCTGAAAAACGAGACTTGCTCGATGGGGAAACTCGGAATGCTATGCGCCGCGAAACCGAAATGCTTTTCGAGACCATCTTCCGCGACAATCGCAGTCTGCTGGACATGATCAAACCGAATTACACGTTCGTGAATGAGAAACTCGCCAAGCTCTACGGTATCGATGGCATCGAAGGCAAGGCAATGCGGCGGATTGAATTGCCACCGGGCAGTCCACGCGGAGGCATTCTCGCTCAAGGCACGATGCTGGTCGTTACGTCCAATCCGACGCGCACTTCGCCCGTGAAGCGAGGCTTGTTCGTCCTTGAAAACATTTTGGGGACGCCCACGCCTCCCGCGCCTCCGAATGTGCCAGCACTAGAAGATTCTGCGGGCAAGTTTGGTGACCGCACACCCAGCGTCCGCGAAGTCCTAGCGCTGCATCGCGAATCAGCACTTTGTGCGTCGTGTCATGCACGCATGGATCCGCTGGGCTTAGCGCTGGAGAACTTTAATGCACTCGGCATGTATCGCGGTGTAGAAAATGACCAACCGATCGATGCCGCAGGACAATTAATAACGGGCGAGAAGTTCAGCAACTTACAAGAGCTTAAGCAGGTAATCGCAGGCTCTCGCCGCATGGACTTCTATCGCTGCTTCATTCAAAAACTCCTTACATACGCAATTGGCAGAGGCCTAACCTATCAAGACGAACACGTGGTTGACGAATTGGTAAATAACGCTGATGCCAACGAAGGTCGACTGCAATTAATCGTTCGCGACGTCATCTTATCTGCACCTTTCCAACGCCAACGCCCAATTGACTCAGATCTGGACGACTTAAAGCAAACACCTGCTGGAGAACAAAGATGAATCACCCATTCAACGCGATTCCACGAGTGAGTCTAAATCGTCGAGCAGTGCTGAGAGGTCTTGGAGTCGCCTTAGCTTTGCCCGCGTTTGAGTCGCTGCAGCGCGGCGCAGTGCAAGCCGGTACGCTCGCCGCCGGCGCGACCACCGCCGCCGGCGCTCCACTGCGAATGGCGTTCATGTCGATTCCAAACGGCGTACAACAAGAGCATTGGTTTCCCAAAGGCGATTCACAGGGCTGGCAGTTTAACGAATCGATGATGCCTCTAGAATCTGTCAAGCAGCACGTTCAAGTCATCTCGGGACTCGACCATGAGAACGCGACGGCCGGACCCGACGGTGCAGGTGACCACGCGCGCGCCAACGCGACGTTCTTGACCGGCGCACGAGCTCGAAAGACCGCTGGCAGCGACATTCATGTAGGCATCTCTGTCGATCAACTAGCGGCACAGAAACTTGGAGACATCACACGATTCGGCTCATTGGAATTATCCTGCGATGCGATCCGCAATTCAGGAAGCTGCGATTCCGGTTATGCTTGTGCTTACCAATACAACCTCGCATGGAGTTCGCCGTCCACTCCCGTCACACCTGACGCCAACCCACGTTCGGTTTTTGAGCGCTTATTCGGTTCGGGCAAGCCGGAGGATCGCAGTAAGAATTACGCCCTGCGGCAAGCGACTCAGCGATCGATTCTCGACTTTGTGTTGGATGACGCCGCCCGCATGCAGCGAGACCTGGGGCAGCAAGATCGTCGCAAACTGGATGAGTATCTCGATGGCGTGCGTAGCATCGAACAGCGCATTGCATCGGCCGATCGCTTTGGTCAAATTCCCAACCCAGCGATGCCCACGCCCGACGGAGTTCCGCCCTCTCTGGCCGAACACATTGATATCATGTATGACATCCTGACCGTGGCGTTTCAGACGGATACGACGCGCGTCGCGACGCTGCTGTTGGCCTACGACGGCAGCAATCGCACTTTCCCGGAACTCGGCATCTCGGAAGGTCATCATCACTTGACGCACAATCAAAATGTCGATGAGCTCGCAAAAAAGGTGGCCAAGATCGATCAATTCTATGTTTCGCGATTTGCCCGATTCTTACAACGGTTGAACGAGACGACGGACGTTGACGGAAATTCGCTTTTGCATAATTCGATGATCGTCTATGGCGGCGCGATCGCTGACGGTAATCGCCATACTCATAGCAACTTGCCGGTAATCCTCGCTGGACATGGTGGCGGCAAGTTAACAGCCGGGCGTTTCCTCAAGGTCCCTCAGCAACCGATGTCGAATCTTTTTGTGTCGATGCTAAACCACTTTGGCGTCGCGGTAGACCATTTTGGCGACTCGAATGGACACTTGGATACAATTTAATTGAGGGTGACGGGTTCTGGTTCTACAGGTTCTTGTGTGAACTAGTATAGCGCACAGCCTACGAATTAGATTCTCGGTCGGGTGGCACGTCCCTGAGTCTTCGAAGGACGTGATTAGAGTGTGATTCACCGCGACCTTCGCAAAGCCTCACAGCAGGCCACCCAACGCCTCAATAGAAACTGTACATAGACTCCTTTCACAAACAACCGATCGTCAATATGCCAATTTTCTCCAGCCGCAAGCGCTTCCTCGAATACCTGCAAGAAGTCGAAGATCGGCGCCGCGGCAAGTCGAAAGATGATGCTGGCGACGGCAAGAAGAAAGCGGCTCGACAACGCACTTTCTGGGAATTGTTAATCGCTTTCTGGAAGCAGCTGGGCGAACATCAGGGTAAAATCATCTTCTCGCTATCGACCCTGACCGTGGCCACGCTGCTGGGACTCCTGCCTCCTGCTGGCACAAAACTAGCCATCGACTATGTACTGACCGAACCACCCCAACCGATGCCCGATTGGATAACATCGATCGCTGGTTCGTTGTCGCGCCTTCAGTTGCTGTGGTGGATCGCCTGTTCTGTGGCGGTCGTTACCTTGCTGCGCACTGCCATTCATCTGTGGGGGCGCTGGTATGCAACCAAAGCGGTCAACATGGTCCAGTCCGACATTCGTCGCCGCGCCTTTGAGCACTCTTTGCGATTACCGCTACACCGAATTCAAGCGATGAAGAGCGGCGGTGCGACGAGCCTGATTCGCGAAGATGCTGGCGGTGTCGCCGAGTTGATTTTCAACATGCTTTACAACCCGTGGCAAGCCATCATCCAGTTACTCGGCAGCCTCTGTGTGTTGGTGCTCGTCGATTGGCGGCTAATGGTCGGTGGCTTGCTAACGCTGCCCGCAGTCTGGATGACGCATCGCACTTGGATTCATCGGGTCCGGCCGCTGTACAAAGACATTCGCAATCGTCGCCAGCAGATTGATGCATCGACAACGGAAGCTTTTGGTGGCATCCGCGTTGTCCGCACATTCGCTCGAAATCGTACCGAGTCGAGTCGCTTTACACGCGGAACGCACTTGTTGGCGCGACAGCAGTTGATGGTGTGGTGGTCAACACGCGTCATCGAAGTGGTCTGGGAAGTCCTCATTCCACTCGCATCCTGCGGTTTGCTGCTCTACGGCGGCTGGCAGATTCTTCAAGGTGACTTGTCGCTCGGCGATTTGATGATGTTCTTGGTCTACTTAACGATGTTGCTCGGACCGATCGCTTCGATCGCTTCCAGCGCCATGCAATTTCAAAACAACTTAGCGGGCCTTGATCGCGTGCTGGATCTGCTGACTGAGCCGACCGAAGTCGTTGGCAACGCTGATGCACGCGATCTGCAGCGCAGTGATGTTGCCGGCGCAGTGAAGTTTGACAACGTTAGTTTTCGCTATCCAAACGCCGAGCAGTTTGTGCTGAGCAACGTGTCATTTTCCGTCAAAGCTGGCAGCACGGTCGCGCTCGTCGGTCGCAGCGGAGCTGGCAAGACAACCCTCTGCAATCTGGTCGCAAGATTCTACAACCCGACATCCGGAACCATTCACTTGGATGGAAACAATCTGAACGACATTCAACTCGAGTCCTATCGCAGATTGTTGGGCGTTGTTGAACAAGACGTCTTTCTCTTTGACGGCACGGTTTATGAGAACATCGCTTACGGCCGACGCGGTGCCACACTGGCCGAAGTCCAAGCCGCCACCGAAGCCGCTGCCGCTCGCGAGTTTGTCGAAGCCCTTCCTCAAGGATTTGAAACATGGATCGGCGAGCGCGGCGTCAAACTGAGCGGCGGTCAGCGTCAACGCCTAGCCATTGCCCGCGCGATTCTGGCTGACCCTCGAATCCTGATCCTCGACGAAGCCACCAGCAACCTCGACAGCGAAAGCGAACGCTTGATTCAGAACAGCCTAAAACGCTTGCTACAAGGCAGAACGGCGTTCGTTATCGCCCATCGCCTCAGCACCATCACGCACGCCGATCTCATCTTAGTTCTCGATGCCGGCCGAATTGTCGAGCAAGGTACGCATCAACAACTCCTTGACCAAGGCGGGCTCTACAATCGTATGGTTGTCCTGCAAACAGAGGACGTCGCCACCACCAAAGGTCCAGGCTCGACTTAATAAATATGCCTCATTGATGCCTTATTGGACAGTGCAACTTGGTTGCTCGACGACATCACCCAACATCACCCAAGAGCCCTGGCTGCCGACGCCAGGCGTCATGGCTTCGTCCCCTTGGGCATTAGCGACTAAAGTAGGGAACACTCGGTTTTTTCAACTTTTACATGACACATGGGAGTCCATCGCGTGCTATTCAATTCCTTAAGAGTGTTTCTCGCCTTGCTCCTCAGCTTCGCCTGCCAAGCCGGTTCATTGGCTCAAACAAAAGAAAATCAGGCCGCTGACAAGCGGCTGGAAGAGTTCTTCCGAGCGCATTTGGAGGAGACTTTTGCACTCCGTCCTTTCGATGCAACACTGCTAGGCGACCACCGCTTCGATCATTTGCTGGATGATATTTCGCCGCCAGCGCGGCAGCGTTGGTTGCTACAGAGTCGTGAGCGACTTGTGTCACTTACGAAAGAATTTGCACAAGCCGATTTGTCAGCCGATGGAATGGTCGACTACACAATTTTGCACGACGAATTGGTGCGATCCATTTGGCTGGCCGAAAACACCCAGCCGTTCGAAGAAGATCCGCGCACCTATGGCAGCTACATCAATGACAGTGTTTATTCCTTGCTAACTCAATCAACCCTTCCCAAAGAAAAGAATGTCGAAAATGCTATCGCTCGCATGACGCAGATTCCGCGGATTGTGGCGACCGCGAAAGAAACGCTTGTCAATCCGCCGAAACCGATTTTGGAAACCGCGATCTTGCAAAACAGGGGCGCGATCGGGTTTTATGAGAAAGGCATTTTCGAGCTTGTTGGTCAAACGCCACAATTTAATTCACTGAAGAAAGCGGCTGCCGATGTGGTCGTCGAGCTGAAGAAACACCAGTCGTTTCTTGAACAAGAGGTATTGCCTAAGACGCGTGGCGATTGGCGACTCGGTAAAGAAAAATTCTCTCGGAAGTTGGACATGGTCCTTGATGTCGGCTGGAATGCGGATCGAGTCTTACAAGAAGCAGAGGCAGAGTTCGTCCGAGTGCAGCGCGACATGTACGTGGTCGCACGCCAGCTCTGGAGTCGATATTTTCCTAACCAACCGCTGCCGCCAGATGATGATGCGGGTCGCCGCGCTACGATCGCACTCGTTACGGGCGCGGTGAGCCAGGAACACGGCAAACCGGAGGCCTTGATTTTGGA